>NZ_JAWXXJ010000002.1:0-225245 GCF_034335085.1 Acutalibacter caecimuris
CCCGCCCTCCCCAACCCACGCCCCACGGTCCCACCGCCCATCCCACCATTTCCCTCCCCCAGCGATTCATCCTCCCCTCTTCCCTTGTGCCAGCACCCGTCCCTTTCCTTTTTCCCCCAACGCACCGTCCATCCCCCAAAAATACCTGCCCATTACCCCCTTGCTATCCCCCTAATACCCGCCCAATACCAGCCCACTATCCCGCCAATACCCCCGCACGATCTACCCCTAAACGCCCCTAAAAACGCACAAATAGCCCCCCGCACACAGCCGGAGGGCTATCATTCTTTTCAAAAAAAGTAGCTTGCCTGCCTACAGGGCACACCCATAAAGCGCTGGGGAAGGTGCCCAAAGTTGGCCAGGGCCACCGCCTGTAAGATCTCCTCCCGGCGGCTTTCCGCATCCGGCAGGTCACAGACCACGTCGTTTAGGTCATAGGGCCCGTTGCGGAAATGCCCCACCACCGCCCCGTGGAACACCCCGTCGATCAGCAGGTACTGTAAGGGCTCGTGGTCGTAGGGCAGCCCCTGGGTCAAAGAGGCGGCCAAGGCCTTCAGGGCAGGTTCTTGGGTTTTATACAATATATCGTTGCGATGCATAGCAAAAACACAAGGTGTGGTGTCTGGCAGAGGGCCGGCCAATAGGGGCTCGTCGCTTTTCAGCACATAGCCCGTGCCGTAGGGGGCCAGTATCCCCTTGCCGGCCAGCGTGCCCAGGGCAAGCTTAATATCCTTGCCGGGCAGCCTGAAGAAGGACTTGGCCATCGCCCCGTCAAACCATACCATACGGTAGGCAAACCGCTGCAAGACCGTTTCCAGGGCCTGCTCCCGACACAACTGCCCCCAATCTATCTGCGGAAACATCTCCTCAAACACATACCAGCCCCGGTCCCACTGGCCGTCATACTGGTCCTCGTAGACCAAAAAGGCCTCCTGTAGCCGGTGCAGGGCCGGGGTAATCTCCTTGACCAGTAGCCCGGTTTCCTCTTTTATGCGCTGAATCGTCACCGGCCCTTCCCGGCGGATAAAGGCCAGCAGGGCCTGCTGGATGTCCGTGGGCACGGTTAGGGGCTTGCGGTAAAGGGCCGCAAATAGGCCCAATTCCTCCTGCATAACCCAGCCCAGATTGCCCCCCGCAAACCGGCCTTTCACCAGTTGCCGGGCCATTTGCCGGTCACGGTTAAACGCCAGGTCGTCGAAATTTGCCCGGAAACTTAGGGTGGGCGGGCAGCCAAAACCATTCCAGTAGACGTTTTGGCCGGGCTGGGTGTCCCGGTAGAGGAGGAGGTACTCCTCCGGGGTGGCGGGACAGGTGAGATGCTGGCGCTGCATACGTAGCGTGATAATGGCTTTGTCCATACAAATACCTCCTGTTGTCTATATAATGATAGGGGAAGCGGGGGAAAGGACGCTTGGGATGGGGCGCGGCGGCATTTAAAATTCGATGCCTTTCCGGGCGGGAACGCCTTGCCGGTAGGGGTGGCGCAAGGCGGTGATCTCGCTGATGTAATCGGCGGCCTGAAGGAACACCTGGTCCGGGGCCCGGCCGGTGAGGGCCAGTTCCAGGGCGGGGGGGCGTTGCAGAATCAGTTGCCGGGCCAGAGGGCGGTCCAGCAGGCCGTGGGCGTAGGCGGGGTTTAACTCGTCCAGAACCAGTAAGCCCAGTTGGCCGGTTTCTGCCAGGGCGAGGGCATCGGCCAGCAGGCGGTTGTGGCACGCGGTGATGGCTTGCCGTTCGGCCGGGCCCATGGCCCGCACAAAGCCGTAGTCCCGGTCGCAGCGGGCCAGCGTTACGCCGGGAATCTGCCTGAGGACGGCCAATTCCCCGGTGTCCCGGCCCTTCATCAGTTGCACCAGATGCACCCGCATCCCCCGGCCGGCCGCCCGCATTAAAAGCCCTAGCGCCGCGCTGGTCTTGCCCTTCCCATCCCCGCAGTAAATATGCAGTAGCCCCTTGCGCTCCATTTTGATCTCCTCCCAGTAAGTTTGCGTTTTCGCCCAGCTTGAGCACCAAAAAAAGAAAAAGAAAAAAGGAAAGAAAAGGAAAAAAGGAATGCCCCCGCCCACTGAAGGATAGACCGGCACCCCACTCAAAAAGCACAAAAGGGGCTACATGGGGGTCAAGGGGGCCCGTGGCCCCCTTGGGTCAACCAAGTAAATACTCTACAACCCCCTGCCCAGTGAGGGATAGACCGGCCCGCCACTCAAAAAGCATAAAAAGGGGCCACATGGGGGTCAAGGGGGCCTGTGGCCCCCTTGGTCCAACCAAGCAAACACTCTACAGCCCCCCGCCCAGTGAGGGATAGACCGACACCCCCTCTCAGAAAAGCATAAAAGGGGCTACATGGGGGTCAAGGGGGCCCGTGGCCCCCTTGGTCTAACCAAACGGATATAACCAACGCTAGCAGGCAAAAAGCCAGAAGAGGGCGCGGGCGGCGAGGGCGAGGACGAGCATGAGCAAGGAGGCGGTGTACATCAGGCGGTTGGCCCGGCGGATATCCTGGGGCTGTATGGGGCGGGTGTTGTCGCCAATAGTGGGCTTTTGGTGGAGTTGGCCGAAGTACCAGGCGTCGCCGGCCAGCATAAGGCCCAGGGCCCCGGCACAGGCGGCCTCGGTTTGGGCGGAATTGGGGCTGGCATGGTTGCGCCGGTCCCGCCGCCAGATGCGAAAGGCCCCCTTGGCATCCAGCCCCAGCAGGAAAGCGGCGGGAACCATCAGCAGGGCGGTGAGCCGGGAGGGCAGGTAGTTCAGCAGGTCATCCAGCCGGGCGGCGAACCGGCCAAAGTGCCGGTATTTCTCGTTTTTGTACCCCAGCATGGAGTCCATGGTGTTGGCAGCCTTGTAGAAAAAGCCGCCTATGGCTCCGCCCAGGGCCATGTAGAACAGGGGGGCCGTGACCCCGTCGCTGGTGTTTTCCGCCACAGTTTCCACCGCGGCCCGGATGATGCCGGGGCCGTCCAGGGGCTGGGTGTCCCGGCCGACGATCATGGACACGGCCTGGCGGGCGGCTTCTACGTCCCCCTGCTCCATGGCGCGGCAGACTTTCATGCTCTCTTTTTGCAGGCAGCGGGCGGCCAACATATAGTAGCACAAGATGGACTCGACCACAATACCAAGCCATAGATGGAGGCGGTAGGCCACCAGTAGCAGGGCGGCGGGAAGGGCCGTGGAGAGCAGCAGCACACACAGGGCCAGTAGGGTGCCGGCCAGCCCCTCCCGGCCGGGGAGGCGGGGGCGCAGGAACTTTTCCAGCCGGGCGATGGCAGCGCCCATCAGCCTTACCGGGTGGGGCAGGGTATAGGGGTCGCCTAGGAGGGCGTCCAGCAGGAAACCGCCCAGCAGGGGCAGGAATAGGGGAAGGGGGTTCATGGGAGCACCTCCGGGTGGGTGAGGGTGTGGCCGTCCCATTGGACGGCGTAGCCGCCGGCGTTTTTTACCTGAAAATCGTAAAAGCCGGCCGGGGGCTGGGAAAGGGTGGACATCACCGCCATAATGGTGCCGCCGTGCACCACGAAAGCGGCGGTATCCCCGGTAAAACCTGCCAGCGCGCCTACAAAGGCGGTTACGCTCCGGCGGATGAAGGCCGTCCGCGACTCGCCGCCGGGGAAGGGGAGGACGCCGTTGCTGTCGATCCAGCGCTGGTAGTCAGGGTCGCCGTTGAGGTCGCGATAGCTTTTGCCCTCAAAGGCGCCGAAATCACACTCTTCCAGCCCGGAAACCGGGGTGGCGGGAAGATGGGGGTAGAGGAGGGCGGCGGTTTCCCGGCAGCGGCGCAGGGGGCTACAGAAAACCCCGTCAGCCGCCGGATAGGCCCGGACGGTCAGTTCTTCGGCGCCCTGGGGGCAGAGGGGCTCGTCGGTTTTGCCGATGTACCGGCCCAGAAGGTTGCCGGCGGTTTTGCCGTGGCGGATCAGCAGGACTGTCATACCCGTTCACCCTTTCAGTTTGATGGGTAGGCCGCAGGCTACCCGTTCTACCGACTGGGCCTGCCGGGCCAGAACGCACCCGGCCCGGCCCACGTCCTCCCGCCACAGGCGCTCGTCCTGCTGGATGGGCACGACGCCGCAGCCGGTTTCGTCCATGATCACTACCAGCTTTGTGGCGCCCAGGGCTTGGGCGTAAGCGGCGGGGTCCTGCCCGGCCTGGCGCAGCCGCCGCACCAGCAGGTGGAAGTTGTACACACAGCGCAGGGCAGGCACCTTTGCGGGGTCTGCCAGGGCGCCGTCTGCCATCTCTTCGGTGGGGATGTGGTAGGTTTCCGCGGCGTAGGCACGCTTGCCCGCGTGGGTACCGCCGATGATCAAACGCATGGGTCATCTCTCCTTTTGGAATGGATCTGCCCCCGCCCTACAGGCAGACGAGGAAGGCGCCGGCTACAGCACCGGCGGGGACGGCCAACTCGCACAGGCAGAGGAAGTAGCCGGCCAAATCACCGGTGATACCGCCGAACCGCCTGTAGGCCAGGCGCCGGTAGCGGAGGAAGGCCAGCCCCCCGCACAGCCCCCCGCACAGCCCCGGCAGGGGGCAAAGGGCCACCATAGCCCCCAGGCTGGCTGCCAGGAACAGGGCCGTAACGGCTACGGTGGCCTGCCGGTGGGCCGGGTGGGCAAAACTTTGCAGGGTACCGCCGGTTTTGGCGGCTTTCAGGGTGACGGCCCCCAGGCCGCTCAGGGACCGGGACTGGACAAAGCCCAAAGCGCACACGGCCATGAGCCGGGGGCTGGAGAACCGGGCAGCCTCGGCGTACAGGCCCGCCAGTAGCAGCAGGTAGGCCCCCAGCCGGATAGCCGCAAAGGAGCCGATGTGGGGGTCTGCCAGAATGGACAGCAGCTTTTCCCGGCTGCCCCAACTGGCTTGGGCGTCATGAACATCGCAAAAGCCGTCCAGATGGATGCCGCCGGTGACCAGCAGGGGGAGGGCCACTGCCAGTACGGCAAACAACAGCTCCCCCATGCCCAGCCGCTGGCCCAGCCAGAACAGGGCCATGAGCAGCGTGCCGGTTACCAGGCCGATCAGCGGGAAAAAGCACAGGGCATACCGGCGGTTTTCCTCCTTCCACTCCACCTGGGGCATGGGGATGCGGGAGTACATGAGGAAGGCCGAGCAGAAGGATTTGGCCAACTGGGCCAGTAGGGAGGTCAACGTTGGGCGAGGCATGGCGGCAACACTCCTTTCAGCATAAGGGGGAGGCCGCAAACAGCCTCGATGACCCGGTCTGCCTGCCGGGCCAACTGGCAGGCCAGTGTGCCCATATGGCGGACGTAGGCCTGGGTTTCCGGCGGGTAGGCGATACCGTCGCCGTCTACCTGATTGCCCACCAGCACTAGCAGGCCGGTTTGCGCCCGCAGGGCGGCTATGCCGGCGCAAATCTTCCCCACAGGGTCCTGCGCCCGGGCGGAAAAGGTTTCGTTGGCCAGCAGGTTGCCCAGATCCTCTACCAGGGCGGCACAGCCGGGGGGTAGGCGGAGGTCTTGCAGGTCTGTGGGCTGCTGGCAGGTGGTAAAGCCCTTGCCCGCCCGCTGGGCCCGGTGCCGGGCGATGGCCGCGTGGGCCTCGGCCCCGAAAGGCTGCATGGTGGCAATATAGTAGAGGGGCGGGCCAAAGTCCACGGCCAGGGCCTCGGCCAGGGCAGACTTGCCGCTTTTGCTGCCGCCGGTGAGCAGGATCAGTTCTCCCATTCCTGATACCTCTCCATGCCAAGGCCCTCAAAACGGTGGGCGTTGTGGTAGACCGCCAGAGCGGCATCCAGCAGGGGCAGCAGCAACAGGCCCCCGGAGCCCTCCCCCAGACAGAGGCGGGCGTCGATGAGCGGGGTAAGGCCCAGGCGCGCCAGAAGGGCCGGGCCGGCGGGCTCTTTGGACACATGGGAACAGAGCATATACCCCCGGCACAGAGGGGCCAGCTTTACGGCCAGCAGGGCCGCGGCAGCGGAGATCACCCCGTCGATGACCACGGGCACCCGGTACACGGCCCCGCCTAAAAACAGGCCCACCATGCCGGCGATCTCGTAGCAGCCCAGCTTGGACAGCAGTTCCAGAGGCCGGGAGGGGTCGGGACGGTTTACCTGAATGGCCCGGCGGACGGCCTCTACCTTGCGGGCCAGGCCGGCCCGGCTGAGCCCCGCCCCCCGGCCGGTGGCCTGATGGGGGGGGATGCCCAGCAGCACCGAGGCCAGGGCCGCGGTGGGGGTGGTGTTGCCGATGCCCATCTCCCCGGTGAAAAGGATCTGGCAGCCCTGCTCCCGGCTCTCCCGCACCAGGTCCATGCCCGCGCAGACGGCGGCGGTGGCCTGGGAGAGGCGCATGGCGGGGCCTCTGGCAATGTTGCCGGTGCCGGGGGCGATCCGCCGGGAGAGCACCTTGCCCCCTAGCGGGGGGCCGGAGATGCCCAAATCAACCGCCACTACAACGGCCCCCAGCGCATCGGCCATTACATTGATGTTAGAGGTGCCCCCGGCCACCGCGGCGGCCACTTTGGCGGTAACGGAGCTGTCCGTTTGGGTGACGCCTTCGGCGACCACGCCGTTGTCGCCACAGAGGACAATGACCTGCCGGTGATCCAGGCGCACGTCCTCGTTGCCGGTAATGCCGGCGATCTGGATGACGGCCTCTTCCAGCAGGCCCAGACTGTGCAGGGGCTTGGCGACTTGCTCCCAACAGGCCTGGGCCCGCTCCATTGCCTGGGCATCCAGGGGGCTGATCTGTTTGATCCTGTCCATTTGGTAACACTCCTTCTATACGTTGCGGGCGCTGTGCCCGGCTGGGGCGAAAAAGGGGGCCCCTTGCAGGGGTATCAGAAAAAAGAAAAACGTGGAGAATGCCCCAAGGGGGGTGCGGGCTTTGCCTATTATAGGCAACGTGGTGGGGGAGAGGAGGCCCGCCTGGCATCAAAAAACAAAAACGCAATAAATAGCCCCAAGAGGGTGGGTGCAGAACTTGTCCTTCTCAGACGGCATAGCGGGGAGCCCGGTGGGCCGGGTCCAGGGACGGCCTTAGTCCCTGGCAGGGTGTGGGGCAGCGCCCCACGACCTTAGCCAGCCTGCCGCCCAAAAGAAAACAGGGACGGCCTTATCCCAGCCTTGCGGCGCAGGCGGAAACGAAACGGGCGGCTGCGGCGGGGGAGGCGCAGAGGTTGAGGTGGGGGAAACCGGCGTAGAGGGTGGGGGAGGCCCAGGCACAGGGGGCGCACTGGCCGGAACTGACCTTTTGGGCGGTGAAACCCTGACCGGGGGCGGTGCTGTCCCAATAGTGGAACTCGTGGGCCTTGAGGGTTTCGCCGGCGTTGCAGAGCAGGTTGTTTTGGCGGGCGGTGAGCAGGGTGTAGCCAAAGCGTTGCAGGCGGCCGGTACGGAACCCGGCGCCGGGAATGACGCCTACCATATCGTGGGGAATGCCGGTGTCATCCTCTAATGTGTTGTGGAGGTAGAGAAAACCGCCGCACTCGGCAAGGGTGGGCAGGCCACCGGTTACCGCCTGCCGGATGGCCTGCCGCATTGGGCGGTTGGCGGCCAGGGCAGCGGCGTGAAGTTCCGGGTAGCCGCCCCCCAGCAGCAGGCCCACGCAGCCGCCGGGCAGCGCCTGATCTTTGAGAGGAGAGAAGGGCACCAGCCGGCAGCCTAGGTGCCGCAACAGGGCTAGATCGTCCGCATAATAGAAACAGAAAGCCTGGTCATAGGCCCACGCCACGGGCACAGGCGGGCTTTGGACGGGCGGGGGGAAAGGCACGTCCCCGGCGGGCAGGGCCGGGGCGGAGACTGCCAAGGCCAGCAGGGCGTCCAGATCCAGATGCCGACGGGCCAACTCTGCAAGGCGGCGGGCGCGTTCCTTTAAATCTTCCACCTCCGCCGCGGTGACAAGGCCCAGGTGGCGGCTTGGGAAACCGCATTCCGGACAGGGGGGGAAATACCCAAGATAGGCCACGCCCAGAGCCTGGCACATCTGCCGGGCGGTGGGGACCAGCCGGGGGGACAGGCGGTTGAAGATGAACCCGGCGATCTGGCTGGGGTGGCGGAAACGGAGGAAACCTTCCATCACCGCGCCTACGGATTGGCCCATGCCCTTGCAGTCCAGCACCAGAACGGCGGGGGTGCCGGTGGCACAGGCGGCCTGCCAGGAGGAGCCCAGATCGCCGGCGCCGTCGTAGTAGCCCATAGCGCCCTCCAGGAGGGAAACCTCCCCGGCGTTTTCCCGTAGCAGGTACCGCATGACCGCCGGGTTGTGAAAGAAGGGGTCAAGATTCCTGCATTTTGCCCCGGTGATCCGGCTGTGGAACATGGGGTCGATGTAGTCGGGGCCGCATTTGAAGGCGGCAACATCCAGCCCCCGGTCTACCAGGGCTTGCAAGAGGGCACAGGTAAGGGTGGTTTTCCCGCAGCCGCTGGAGGTCCCGGCGACCATCACGCGGTTCGCGGGCCTCATGGGCGCTGCCCCCGCAGGAGAAAGATGGGGTTTTCCGCTGTTAGCATGGTGTGGGAGCCTGCCTTTTTGGTGCGGGTGACGGCCAGTTGGGTGATCTCCGGCTCTACCCCCAGCGCGCCCAGGACGGACTGGGCCTGCTGGAGGGTTTCCAGAGAAACGGCGGTCAGGGCCAGGCGCAGGCGGGGATTTTTGGCAAAGGCCCCTTGCAGGATGGGCGCCAGCGCCCCGCCGGAGCCCCCCAGAAACAGGCAGTCCGGCGGGGGGAGTGCGGAAAGGGTTTCCTGGGCCCGGCCGGGCACGGGGAGGATGTTATCGCAGCAGAACCGGCGGCGGTTGGCATCCAGCAGGGCGAGGGCCAAGGGGTCCCGCTCCAGTGCATAGACCCGGCCCCGTGGGCAGCGCATGGCCAGCTCAACGGAAACGGAGCCGGTGCCGGCCCCCACGTCCCAGCAGATATCCCCCGCCCCAACGGACAGGGAGGCCACGCTGACGCAGCGTACCTCGGCTTTGGTCATGGGAACCTTGCCCCGGATGAAACGGCTATCGGGAATGCAACTGGGGATGTGGGGCTGGTAATGGGGGTTTTCTACCAGCAGGACGCTGAGGGGGGAAAAGGTGTGGGCGGCTACCTCCTTGGCTGGGGCACGGGTGATGGTTTCGTCCGGGCAGCCGAGGTTTTCGCCTACGGCTACGGAGAGATCGCCCAGGCCAAACTCGGCCAGCCGGGCACAGACTGTGGCCGGGGTGGAACCGCCGCCTAAAAGGAAGAAAGTCCTTTCGTGGGTACAAACAGGACGGAGGATACTGCCTCCGGTACCGTGGAGGCTGACAAAGTGCAGGTCCTGCCAGGGGATCAGCAGCTTGGAGCAGAGATAGGCGGGGGAGGAGATACCACAGAAAACCTGTACCTTGCAGCCTTGCAGCAGGGGGATAAGCCCCCGGGCGCCGCTGTAAAAGCCGCAGTCGCCGGATAGGAGCACGGCCATGTTCCGGTAGGGGCTTTGGGCGATCTGCGCGGCCAGTGCCTGGCTGTCATAGGAAAGGAATACCGGCTTGCCGCCGGTGGCAAAGGGCTCTACCACCCGCCGGGCCCCCAGCAGAAACTGGGCCTGCTCTACCGCCTGCCGGCCCTCCTGGGTCATGCCTGTCCCGTTCATCCCGGTGCCTACGATGCTGATCTGCTTTTGCATGAACGTGATCCCTCCTTGATTAGGATGTGGGGGTTGGTTGGCCATCGCCCGCCAAGTTGCTCTAAAAAAGAAAAATGCAAGGGCTTTCCAGTCCCCCTTTAGGCCTGCGTTTCTGGAGACGGTTGCCGTAGGGCCCTTAAAAAAAGTAAAGAAAACCTCCCCCACACACGAGGTAAGGGATAGAACGGGCGGCCACCCTAAAAAACCAATAGGGGGCCATAAAGGGGGTCCAGGGGGCCTGTGGCCCCCTGGGTCTAACCAAGAGGCCGGCGCGAAAGGGGCGGGGAGGGCGGAGAAGGGCAGGCGAGGAGCCCGGCGGCAGCCCAGAAGAAGGGGGCTGTGATGGGCATACTGTAGCCGAAGAGGCCTTGGAGGGCATAGCCCAGCAGGCCGGCGCCCAGGAGGGCAATGGCGCCGTTATGGGGGGCGGCGGAGATCCAGCGCCGGGCCAGAGAGGCGAGAAAGATTATGTACGTCACCAGGCCCAGCAGGCCCTGGTGGTAGAGCACGTTGAGGGGCTCGCTGTGGGCCATATCGATACTGGAAACAGCCTGACGGCCCAGCAGGGCGTTGTAGTGGCGGAACTGCATACCCGCCCGCAGCATGGTGTCAGGGCCGTAGCCCAGCCACAGGCGCTGGGGGACGCGGGCCAGCACCTCTTGCCAAATATAGAGGCGGCCGGTGCCGAAACCGGCGTCAAAGTTGCCGTGGAGGATCTGGTGGACTTCGTGGAACAGGCCGGCGCCGGCATCTACCAGATACACCAGCCCCAGCGCGGCCAGCAGGGCGCATCCCATAGCCAGAGCCGCCGATGCCCGCTGCCTACCTTTACGAAACCCTGCTACGGGCAGGGCCAAGAGGGTGCCCATCCCGACGCCGACAAAGCCTGCCAGCACGTGCATACGCACCAGCGCGTACAGGCACAGGGCCAGCGGGAGGAGCAGCCAGAACCGTCCCCGGGCCGACAGCCGGATAAGGGCATACACCAGCATGGGCAGGGACAGGCTGAAAAACCCCGCCACCAGCCCCACATTGCCAATGGTGCCCAGGTAGGCACCGGGGTAGGCCACGTAGGCATCGGCATAGGTGAGGCCCTGGGGGTACAGGCCAAAAGGGTTTCTGCCGGCCAGTTGTAGGGCACAGAGCCCACCGAACACTACCATGGCCCCGGCCAGGGTCCCCAGCAGCAGGCGGGTGGGCTTGCCGTAGGCGGAGATCAGTAGGAAACTGAGCACATAGAGGGTGATGCTGGCCGCGCCCTCGTAACGGCTGACGCCCAGAAAGGTGTGGGGCCAGTAAGGGGAGGCCAGCGCCGAAACCCAGGTGGCCAGCAGATAGGCTGCCGCCGCCCACTGGGGCCAGGTAACGCGCCGGAGGGCCGCCTTTATGCCGGGCCCCCTGCGGCGGGCCAGACCGGGCAGGGAAAGGGCAGCCATTGCCAGCACATAGCCGCCGGAGAGGCAGGCGAACAGCATAAACTTAAACCGGGTAATGCGGGTATACCCGGCCGGCCCGCATAGGAGCAGGAAAACCGTGGCCAGGGAGAGCAGGTAGGCCTGGGTCACCCATACCCGCGGCCCCTCCCCTAAAAAGGGAAACCGGTTTGTCAGCCACCGCACCAATGACATACGCCCCTTTCTGCAAGGCGGTAATACAAGCATTATAGTGGAAATGGGCGGGGATGTCAACCGGGGGGAGGGGGCAGGGCGTGCCCAAAAGAAGAGTTTATGGCGAAACCTTGGCCCCGGCGGTTGAAGGGGTGGCATAGCCAACTCTTGGTTATGCTCCCCAGAAATCCCCAATACCTTTGAAAAGTGAAAAGGTGGACGGATTTTTTGCGTTTTAATGTGCGTTTGGGGGGCGACTGGGGGATCGCCACAAAAGCGGGTGGGATGGCCAGGTTTGTGGCAAGGAGGGGGGATTTTTGCCGGTTTGGCCCGGAACAGGTAGAGGGCAGGGGGTTCGCGTTGACCGGCGGATTTTTTTGTGATATAATAGGGGCAAATCCAATGTCCCGCTTGGGAGGTCACTATTATGGTAACAAGAGTTTTTGTAGAGAAAAACCCTGGCTTTGACGTGGAGGCGCAGGCCCTGCTGGCAGACTTAAAGGGCAACCTGGGGCTTGCGGGCCTGGAGGAGGTGCGCATCCTGAACCGCTACGACGTGGAGGGCCTGACAGAGGAGCAGTTTGGGCTGGCGGCGGAAACGGTGCTGTCGGAACCCAACATGGACAGCGTGTACCCCGCGGGCTTTGCCCTGCCGGAGGAGTACCAGGCCTTTGCCACCGAGTACCTGCCCGGCCAGTACGACCAGCGGGCGGACTCGGCCGCCCAGTGCATACAGTTGCTGACCCAGGGCGAGCGGCCCGCTGTGGGCTATGCGAAGGTTATCGGCCTGAAGGGGGCGGTTACAGAGGCAGAGTTTGCCAAGGCCAAAGCCTACCTGATCAATCCGGTGGAGGCCAGAGAGGCGGCCATGGGCCCCGCGCCCGGAAGTTTGCGCATGGACGCCCCTGTGCCCACCGACGTGGCCCGTATCGAAGGCTTTACCGGCTGGGGGAGGGAGCAACTGGAAGGTTTCTATAACCAGATGGGCTTTGCCATGACCCTGGCCGACCTGGCCTTCTGCCAGGACTATTTCAGGGACCAGGAGGGGCGGGACCCCAGCGTGGCGGAACTGCGGGTGATCGATACCTACTGGAGCGACCATTGCAGGCATACTACCTTCCTGACCAGGCTGGGCCGTGTGGAGGTGGAGGACGGCCCCCTGAAGGCCGCCGTGGAGCAGGCCCTGGCCGGCTATCTGCGCTTACGGGACGAGCTGTACGGCAAGGACACAAAGCGGCCGGTTTCTCTGATGGACATGGCGACCATTGGGGGCAAGTACCTGCGCAAAAAGGGCCTGGCCCCGGATCTGGACGTGAGTGAGGAGATCAACGCCTGCTCCATAGAGGCCCCTGTGACCATCGACGGGAAAACGGAAACCTGGCTCATCCAGTTTAAAAACGAAACGCACAACCACCCCACCGAGATAGAGCCCTTTGGCGGCGCGGCCACCTGTCTGGGCGGGGCCATCCGGGACCCGCTTTCCGGCAGGGCCTATGTGTACCAGGCCATGCGGGTAACAGGCAGCGGCGACCCCACCCTCCCCTTTGAAAAGACCCTGCCCGGCAAGCTGCCCAGCCGGAAGATCACCACCGGGGCGGCGGCGGGGTATTCCAGCTACGGCAACCAGGTGGGCCTTGCCACAGGCCAGGTGACGGAACTGTATGACCCCGGCTATGTGGCCAAGCGCATGGAGATCGGCGCGGTGATTGGGGCCTCGCCCAAAGCCAATGTGCGCCGGGAAGTCCCCGCCCCCGGAGATGTAGTGGTGCTGCTGGGCGGGGCTACCGGCCGGGACGGCATCGGTGGGGCCACGGGCTCCAGCGTGGCCCACACAAAGAAGTCGGTGGAGGTGTGCGGGGCACAGGTGCAAAAGGGCAACCCGCCTACCGAACGGAAGATCCAGCGGCTGTTCCGTAACGGGGAGGCGGCCAGGCTTATTAAGCGCTGCAACGACTTTGGCGCGGGGGGCGTATGCGTGGCCATTGGCGAGCTGGCCCCGGGGCTGTCCATTGACCTGGATCAGGTGCCCAAAAAGTATGAGGGGCTGGACGGGACGGAACTGGCGATCTCTGAAAGCCAGGAGCGCATGGCCGTGGTGCTGGCCCCGGAGGACGTAGACGCCTTTAAGGCTTTGGCCGCCGCCGAGAATCTGGACGCCCAGAGCGTGGCCCAGGTGACGGAGGAGCCCCGGCTGGTGATGCACTGGCGGGGGGACGCGGTGGTGGACTTGGCAAGGGCGTTTTTGGACACCAATGGTGTGACCCAGGACGCGGACGCGGAGATCCGGGCGCCCAGGGGGGACTGCTACCGCACCACGGTGCCTGCCCAACTGCGGGACCAGCCCCTGGCCCAGGCACTGGTGGACAACATGGCCCGGCTGGAGGTATGCGGACAGAAGGGCCTTTGCGAGCGGTTTGACTCCAGCATTGGCGCGGCCACGGTGCTGATGCCCTTTGGGGGCACCTATCAACTGACCCCGGAAGAGGCTATGGCGGCGAAAGTGCCGGTACTGACCGGCGAAACCGACGACGCTACGGCAATGGCCTACGGCTACATCCCCGGCGTGGCCCGGTGGTCCCCCTTTATGGGGGCGGCCTACGCGGTGGTGGAGAGCCTCTCCAAGCTGGCGGCCATTGGGGCCGATCCCTTGAAGGCCCGGCTGACCTTTCAGGAGTACTTCTGCCGTTTGCAGGCCGACCCCGCCCGTTGGGGGCAGCCCGCCGCGGCCCTGCTGGGGGCCCTGAGCGCCCAAATGGGCATGGGCCTGCCGGCCATTGGCGGCAAGGATAGTATGTCCGGCTCTTTTGAGGAGTTGGACGTGCCTCCTACGTTGGTCAGCTTTGCGGTGGCGATGACTAAGGCCAGCCGTACCCTTTCCGCCTGCGTAAAGCATCCGGGCAGCCAACTGGTACTGCTGCCTGTGCCCACCGACGGGGATGATATGCCCCACTGGGAGAAACTGAAGGAGATGTACCGGCAGGTGTTGCGGCATATCCACTGTGGGGACATTACCGCCGCCGGTGTGGTGCGGGAGGGCGGTGCTGCCGCCTGCGTGATGCGTATGTGCTTTGGCGAGCGGCTGGGCTTTAAGTTTGAGAAGGGCCTTAGCCCGGAAACCCTGTTTGCGCCCTTGCAGGGCTCGTTGGTAGTGGCCCTTTCGGAGGAGGCGCAGGTGGGCTGCGGAACCTTGCTGGGCCACACTACCGGCCGGGACTGTGTAGAAATTGATGGCGAAAAGGTTCCCGTGGACCGGCTGATAGAGGCCTGGGGTGGGGTTTTGGAGAAGGTATTCCCCAACCAGGCGGCCCCTGCGCCCATGCCTGCGGACGTGCCCCTGTTCACCCAGCGCAACACCGGCGGTCCGGCTATCAAAACGGCCCGGCCCCATGTGGTGATTCCGGCTTTCCCCGGCACCAACTGCGAGGTGGACTCTGCCAGGGCCTTTGAGAAGGTGGGCGCTGAGGCGGAGGTGCTTATTGTGCGCAACCTGACCCCTGGGGATATTGAGGACACCATCCGCCGGCTAGAGCAGGCCATCCGCCGCAGCCAGATCATTATGCTGCCCGGCGGGTTCTCCGGTGGCGACGAGCCGGAAGGCTCTGGCAAGTTCATCGCCACCACCTTCCGCAACCCGCTGATCGCCGAGGCCGTTACCCATCTGCTGGAGCAGCGGGACGGGCTGGTTTTGGGTATCTGCAACGGGTTCCAGGCGCTGATTAAGCTGGGGTTGGTGCTTACCGGAAAGATCACCCCCCCGGATCCCAAAGCGCCGACTTTGACCTTTAACTCCCTGGGCCGGCACGTGTCCCGTATGGTGTATACCAGGGTGACCAGTGTCAAGTCCCCCTGGCTGCGGGGTGTGCGCGCGGGGGACGTGCATACCATCCCGGTTTCCCATGGCGAGGGCCGCTTTGTGGCCGATGAGGCCGCCTTGAAAGCCCTTATCGCCAACGGGCAGGTGGCCACCCAGTATGTCAGCCCCAACGGTGACGTCAGCGGGGATATCCAGTGGAACCCCAACGGCTCTGTCTGCGGCATTGAGGGCATTACCAGCCCAGACGGCCGGGTGCTGGGCAAAATGGGCCACTCTGAGCGCCGGGGCCGCGAACTCTACCGCAATGTCCCCGGCCATAAGGATCAACTCCTCTTCCGCTCCGGCGTAGAGTATTTCCGCTAAACGGAATTGCTACAATCGGCGGCTTTTTGCCTCCGGCGGCTTAAACCCCTTTCTCGAAGAAAGGGGTTTAAGAATCCCCAAAGACTTTTGAGCCGTTTTCTGTCGGCCTAATGGCGTCAAGCCGTTCACTCGACCACTGGTTGGGCGATGAACGGCTTTTTTGCTTTTCTCCTACCAACCGGCCTATATGGGCGGGGCTGTTCACACAACCGCCGGTTGGGAAGTGAACCATAATTCATTTGTTTTCGGCGATGTACCTGGGAAGTTAAGTCCTTTTCTAAAAGGAGAGAGCCGCTTTACAAAAAAAGAAAAAATCGTAGCCCGTGCCCTTGCACAAAAGCGCAAAAAAGGAGGGCCGCGCCCCATGCAACGGGCGCAGCCCCCTTAAAAGTTTTTGGGAGTTCTTAGAACCCTTTTTTCAAAAAGGGTTCTAAGCGGGGTGTGGGGCAGCGCCCCACAGAGGAAAGGTTCTAGGCAGGGAGTGAGGCGGAGCCCCACAGGGAAAGGGTTCTAGGCAGGATAGGGAGCAAGCCTACCGGGCGAAAGCGGCCTCGGTGGTTTCAGATTCGAACTGTTTATTATAGAGGTCGGCGTAGTAGCCGCCCTGGTCCATCAACTGCTGGTGGGTACCCCGCTGGATGATCTTGCCGTCCCGGACCACCAGGATCATATCGGCCTTACGGATGGTAGAGAGCCGGTGGGCAATGAGGAAGGAGGTACGGCCGGTCAGCAGGGTGGAGATGGCCTCCTGGATCAGGGACTCGGTTTTGGTGTCAATAGAGGAGGTGGCCTCGTCCAGCACAAAGATACGGGGGTTGGCCAGCACGGCCCGGGCAAAGGATACCAACTGTTTCTCCCCGGTAGAGAGCTGGCCGCCGCCCTCGCCCACGTCGCTGTCGTAGCCTTTTTCCATGCGCATAATAAAGTCATGGGCGTTGACCAGCTTAGCCGCGGCGATGATCTCCTCATCGGTGGCATCCAGACGGCCGTAGCGGATGTTCTCCTTTACCGAGCCGGAGAACAGGTGGGGCGTTTGCAGCACATAGCCGATATTGCTGTGGAGCCAGAGCATACTGCGCTCCCGGTAGTCCCGGCCGTCGATCAGCACCCGGCCGCCGGTGGGCTCAAAGAACCGGCAGGCCAGATTGACCAGCGTGGACTTGCCTGCGCCGGTTTCCCCCACAATGGCCACGGTGGAGCCTGCGGGCACGTCCAGGTCGAAGTGTTCCAGCACGTTCTCGTGGCCGTCCGGGTACTGGAAGGTCGCGTCGTCAAAGGTAACGCGGCCGGTGAGGGGCTCCCAGTTCTCCGGTTTCGGGTCCATAGAGGTACCGTATTTCTCGATGACCTCCGGGGTGTCGGTGATCTCCGGCTCCAGTTCCAGCAGTTCCATCACCCGCTCGATATTGGCCTGCATGGACACGAAACGCGTGACCTGGAAGGCGAAGATCTGGACCGGCTCGGCGATTTGCAGGGCAAAGTTCACGAAGATAGTTAGCTGGCCGATGGTTATGCCCCCTACAAGGGCCATGCCGCCGCCGCCGGTAATGACAAAGGACACGGCCAGGGCGGTTAAAAAGCTGATAACCGGGATGTAGATGGCATCCAGCATAACGGCCCTGATGCTGGTGCGGCGCATATTTTCGCTGACCTGATGGAAGGCCGCCAGGTTCTTGTCCTCAATGCAGAGGGTTTTGGAGGTTTTGGCGCCGGAGATGCCCTCGTTATAGTGGCGGGTAACTTCGGCGTTGATTTTGCGGGCCTGGCGGTTGACTTGCAGGATGCGCTGCTCAAAGAAAACCGTGAAGGCCGCGATAAATGGCACCACGGCCAGAATCAACAACCCCAGCCGCCAGTTGACCACCAGCATGACCGCAAGGCAACTGAACACGTACACCGTGCAGTATACAGCATCCACCAGGATCCAGGGGATGCCCTCTGCGATGCGGCCGGGGTCTTGTAGGGCCCGGGCCACGATGGTGCCTACGGGAGTCTGGTTGTAGTAGGAAAAGCTGAGGGACTGTAGATGGGTAAATACCTCTTTTTTCAAATCGCGGGCTATGTACATCTCCAGACGAAGGGCTACGCTACCCAGAGTGATTTGGGCCAGGGTCTTTACCAGTACCAGCCCGGCGTACAGCAGGGCAAACAGGGTGATGCCCTGATAGGCCCGGGGGGTGACAAAGCGGTCCACCACATAGCCGGCCAGCAGGGTGTAGGCCACCGCAATGGCCGCGTCTGCCAGCATGGCCGCGAAAATCGCGGCGATAAGCTTGCGGTAGGGCTTGACATAGGGCAACATTTTCCGCCACACCTTTAGGGTGTGGAAACGTTCTTGGGGTTTTTGCGCTTGTATCTCTTTTTTCATTTGGTTCTCCTTACGGTTTCCGCGGGCTGGGGTGCGCCTGAAAGGGAGGCGTACCTTGTGATGGGGCAAACGCCGGTTATGGCCGGGCGCTTGCTGTGGTTGGGCCTTGGGGGTTATGACTTCTGCATCTCGTAGATGCGCTTGTAGATACCGTCTTCCCCGGCCAACTGCTGATGGGTGCCCATTTGGGCTACCCGCCCCCGGTCCAGCACCAGAATCTGGTCGGCGTTCATCAGGGTGGTGATGCGGTGGGCGATGAGGATGGTGGTGCCGTGGACGTTCTCTTTAATGGACTGGCGGATCTTCTGGTCCGTTTCCATGTCTACGGCGGAGAGGGAATCGTCAAACACCTTGATGGGGGTGTCCTGCATCAGCATACGGGCAATGGCCACCCGCTGCTTTTGCCCGCCGGAGATGGTGACGCCCCGCTCGCCGATGGGGGTGTCATACCCCTGGGAGAAGTTCTCGATGGCGTCATCAATGACCGCCATGCGGGCGTAGCGGCGTACGGTGTCCAGATCCTGACGGCTGGAGCCGTCGGCAATGCTCTCCCGGAAGGTCTTGGAGAACAGGAAGGGTTCTTGCAGCACCATGCCGATGCCCCGGCGCAGGTGCTCCCGTTTCATTTTGCGTATATCCACCCCGCCAATGGTAATGGAACCCTGGCCCTCCGGCAACTCGTACAGCCGGTCCAGCAGGTACATCAGGGTGGATTTGCCGCTGCCGGTGGCCCCCAGAATGCCAAAGGTGCTGCCGGCCTTAATGGTAAAGCTGACGTCCTCTACCACGCCGGCACCCTCGCTGTAGCCGAAACTTACATGGTCGAACACAATGTCCCCGTCCAGAGGCGGGGTGCGAGGGTCGGGGCATTCCTGCTCCTCTTCCGCGTCCAGAATGCTGAAGATACGGGTGGCGCTGATGGATGTTTTGCTCAATTCGCTTAAGATGCGGCCCAACTGGGCCACAGGCCAAGCCAGCATGGAGTTATAGGCGGTAAAGGCCAAGAACTCCCCTTCGGTGAGGGAGCCGTTCTCTACAAAGAACACGCCTACAACCATGATTACCAGAGCCTGCAGGCCAGCGAACAGCTCGCCCAGACCCCAGTTAATACCCAGAATGGTGCCCAGATGGCTCCACAGGTCCGCAAACTCTTGGTTCTTTTTGCTAAAGCGGCCGATCTCGAAACGCTCGCGGCCAAAGGCCCGTACCACCCGCACGCCGGTCAGGTTCTCCTGCACCAGAGCGGTCAGTTCGCCTTCGGTGTGGTCGGCCTGGTCAAACTTTTTCCCTACCAGCACAAAGAATACCATGGAGTAGCCCAGCACCATGGGGATAAAGGCCAGCACGATCAGGGAAAGCTGTACGTTCATCAGGAACATCAGCGTAAGGGAGATGCCAATGGCCAGCACCGTGCGCACCACGGACATCAGTTGGTCGTTGACGAAATTGCGGATGAGCTCCACATCCTGGGTACAGCGCTGGATAATGTCCCCGGTCTGGTGGGCGTTGTGCCAGGCGTAGGGCAGCCGCTGGATGTGGGAGAAGAGTTTGTCCCGCAAGCGGCGGATGGTGCCCTCGCTGGCCTTGGCCAGGTTCATGCGGGAAAGGTAGTTGGTCACGCCGGCAATTACGGCGAACAGCAAGGCTGCCCCTGCGCATACCACAATGTGGCTGCGCAGGAACGCCCGGCCACCCAGGGCCTCTACCCAGTTCAGCAGGAAACGGGGCAGGGCAAAGGGATTGTCGTTGATAACAGAGTCTACCGTGACCCGGATGACCTGGGGGGTCATGTAGTTTGCCAGGGCGGAGAGCACCACCGTGACCATGGCCCCCAGAAAGCACCTCCGCAGGCCCTTGGTCAGGGGGTAAAAGCGGAGGATGCTGGATTTTTTTGCTTTTGTCGATTGGTCTTTTTTTGCCTTTTCCATTTGTTACCTCATTTTGAAAAAGCGCAGTACGCCAAAACAAAACCCCCGCCCGGACACGGTAAGGGAGGGCTTGCCTGCTCGCACTGCGCTATGTGATCCGTGCAACGTACACGGCCTGGCGCTATCCTGTTGTGGTGGTTCCTGTAAATAAGAGAGGTTGCCCTATTTTACCACCAGACCCAGCCTTTGTCAAGAGGGGGCGTATAAAAAAGTGGATGCGGTTAAAAGGGCAAAGAGGGCAAGCGTACGAAAGGCGGGAACGGCGTTTCTGGCACTTGATTTTTTTGGTGGTTTGGGGTATGCTTTATATAGAAACATTCCGGCGAGGCGCCTGGGCACAGGGGCTGGGCGTTTCCCTTTCCAGAAAGGAATTGATTGGATGGATAAAGTGAAACTTGGTATCATCGGCATAGGCAATATGGGCAGCGCCCATGCCCAGAACATAGGGGCAGGGCTGGCGCCTGACATTACCCTTGTAGCGGTGGCTGACCGCCGCGCCGCCCGGCGGGAATGGGCCCGGGAGAACTTGCCGGCAGACGTGCAGGTGTTTGAGGAGGGCAGCGGGCTGATACAGAGCGGCCTGTGCGACGGGGTGCTCATTGCGGTGCCCCACTACCAGCACCCGGTGCTGGCCGAGGAGGCCTTTGCCTGGGGCCTGCACGTGCTGTGTGAAAAGCCCGCCGGGGTATACACCCAGGCGGTGCGCCAAATGAACGCTGCCGCGGATAAAAGCGGTAAGGTGTTCGCCATGATGTTTAACCAGCGCACCAACTGCCTGTACCGGGCCATGCACCGGCTGGTGCAGGAGGGCCAACTGGGTGAACTGAAACGGGTGAACTGGATCATCACCGACTGGTACCGCACCCAGATCTACTATGACTCCGGCGACTGGCGGGCTACCTGGGACGGCGAGGGCGGCGGCGTGCTGCTGAACCAGTGCCCCCATCAACTGGACCTTCTGCAATGGATCTGTGGCCTGCCTTGCGCCGTGCAGGCCTTTTGCCATGAGGGAAAATGGCATGACATTGAGGTGGAGGACGACGTGACCGCCTACCTGGAGTTTGAGAACGGGGCTACCGGCGTGTTCGTCACCACCACCGGCGATGCGCCGGGTACCAACCGGTTTGAGATTACCGGCACCAAGGGCAAGCTGGTGTGTGAGGACGGGACCCTGCGGTTCTGGCGGCTGAAAACCGACGAGCGGACGTTCTGCCGCACGGCCCAGGAGGGCTTTGCCAAGCCCGAAATGGAGGAGGTCCCTGTGGAAATGGACGGGGAGAACCCCCAGCATATTGGGGTGCTGAAGGCATTCGCTGCCAATATCCTGCGGGGCGAGCCGTTGGTGGCCGACGGCCGGGAGGGCCTTAACGGCTTGACCCTTTCCAACGCCATGCACCTTTCCGGCTGGCTGGGCCGCCGGGTCGAACTCCCCTTGGACGAGGCGCTTTTCCTTTCTGAACTTAACAAGCGCCGGGCGGCCTCTACCAAAAAAGTGGGCCGCGACGTGACATTCTCAACCGAAGGCACCTATTGAGACCGGCCACGGTTACCCCAAAAGATTATATACGCCTTGCTCGCTCATGTGGGGACATCTCTGCCGGTGCGCGGTAAAGGGGATCCCAAAGAGGCGTAGGGATTCTTAGCTACCGCGGGCAGCCGTGCACCAGGGCGGTATACGCAAACAAATGGAAGGACAGGGCTTTACTATGAAATTATTGGTTCTGGACGGCAACAGCATATTAAACCGGGCGTTTTATGGGATCAAGCTGCTTTCCACCAAGTCCGGGGAATTTACCAACGGCATTTACGGCTTTCTCACTATGCTGAAAAAGATTCAGGAGGAAACGGAGCCGGAGGCTGTGGCGATTGCTTTTGACCGGCGGGCCCCTACCTTCCGGCACAAGCAATACGCCGGGTACAAGGCCAACCGCAAGGGGATGCCTGAGGAACTGGCCCAGCAGCTACCGGTTTTGCAAGGGCTTTTGGGCGACCTGGGCTACCGCACCGTTACCTGCGAGGGCTGGGAGGCTGATGACATTTTGGGCACCTTGGCTGCGGCTTGTGAGGGGAAGGGCGGTACTTGCGTCATCGCCACCGGCGACCGAGACAGCCTGCAGTTGGTTTCCCCCTCTACCACGGTGCGGCTGGCCACCACCAAGTTCGGCCAGCCCCAGGTGACGGTGTATGACGAGGCCAAGATCCTGGAGGAATACGGTGTGAGCCCCCGGCAGATGATCGACCTAAAGGCTATCCAGGGGGACGCCTCGGATTGCATACCTGGGGTGGCGGGCATTGGCCCCAAGGGGGCTGGGGAATTGGTGAAACAGTACGGCTCGCTGGAGGAAGTGTATGCCCATCTGGATGACCCGGCTATGAAACCCGCTTTGCGCAAAAAGCTGGAGGCCTCCCGGGACAACGCCTTTTTAAGCTATGATCTGGGCACCATCCGCCGGGACGCGCCCATTGACACGGACCTTGACAGCTATGCCCTGGCCCAGGGCGACCCCCAAAGGGCCGGGGCCACCATGGTGCGGCTGGAACTGTTCTCCTTGATTGAGAAATTCGGCCTGACTGCCGCGCCTCTGGCAGAGGAGGGCGTCCCTGCCGCCGGCCGCCCGGAGCTGATGGAACTGGCGGACGGGGCCCCCATGCTACCCCGGCTGGAGGACGCGGGGGAGGCTTACTTTTACTGCCAATGGGGTAAAGACGGCGGGCTGGAGGAGATGGTGTTCGCCCACAAGGACATTTTGTGGAAGGTGCGCCCAGACGAGGCCTTCTTGCGGGCTTTACTGCCCAACCCGCTGATACGCAAGTACACCCATGACACCAAGCGCCTGCACCGGCTGGCCCTTTCCCTGGGCTGCCGGATGGAGCAGGTGGCCATGGACACTGCTTTGGCCGGGTATCTGCTGAACCCCTCTGCCACCGGGTATGACGTGGACCGGCTGGCGGCGGAGTACCGGGTGTCTTTGCCGGATTTTGAGGAGCCGGCTTTGAACGCGGCCGCCGCCCTGCCGGAACTGTGCGGGGCCCTGGGCAAGGCCATTGACGGCAACAACCAGCGGGAACTGCTGGACACCATTGAGATACCCCTCAGCTTTGTGCTGGCCCAGATGGAGCACCTGGGCTTTTACGTGGACCGGGAGAGCATTGAGGAATATGGCCGGCAGATGGAAAAGGAGGTGGAGCGGCTCCACGATTCCATCATCGCCCAGGTAGGGCGGGAGTTTAATATCAATTCCCCCAAGCAACTGGGGGAGGTGCTGTTTGACAAGGAGAAGGGCCTGGGCCTGCCCCACGGCAAAAAGACCAAGACCGGCTGGTCGACCAACGTGGACGTACTGGAGGACTTGCGGACCGAGGCCCCGGTGGTGGACGATATTTTGCAGTACCGCACCGTGGCCAAGCTGAAGTCCACCTACTGCGATGGGCTTTTGAAGGTGATTGGCCAGGACGGGCGCATCCATTCCAACTTCAACCAGACCGAAACCCGTACCGGGCGCATTTCCAGCACAGAGCCCAATTTGCAGAACATCCCTGTACGTACCCCCATTGGCCGGGAACTGCGGAAGTTCTTTGCCGCCGAGAACCGGGATGGGCAGGAATATGTGCTGGTGGACGCGGACTACAGCCAGATTGAGTTGCGGGTACTGGCCCATGTGGCGGGGGATACGGCTATGCGGGAGGATTTTCTCGCCGGGCATGACATCCATGCCTCTACCGCGGCCAGGGTGTTCGGCCTGCCCCAGGATATGGTAACGCCCCAAATGCGCAGCCGGGCCAAGGCTGTGAATTTTGGTATTGTATACGGCATCGGGGCCTTCTCCCTGTCGAAAGACATCGGCGTGACCCGTAAGGAGGCGGACGCTTATATCAAAGAGTACCTGCGCAACTATGCCGGGGTGGACAGCTATATGCAAAATGTGGCCGCCCAGGCCAAAGAGCAGGGTTATGTGGAAACTATTTTCGGCCGGCGGCGGTATTTGCCGGAGTTAAAGAGCAGCAATTTCAATATGCGGTCCTTTGGCGAACGGGTGGCCAGGAATATGCCCATCCAGGGGGCGGCGGCGGACATTATTAAGATCGCCATGATACGGGTGAGCCGCCGGCTAGAACAGGAGGGCCTGCAGGCCCGGATGATTTTGCAGGTGCATGACGAACTGATCGTGGAGTGCCCTGTGGAGGAGCAGGAACAGGTAAAAGCCCTGCTGGCCGAGGAGATGGAGCAGGCAGTGGAGCTTTCGGTGCCTATGGTGGCCGAGGCCGCCGCGGGCAAAACCTGGTATGACGCCAAAGGCTGAGGTGAGGGTATGGAGAGCAGGGAGATCCTGAAGATAGGGCCGGGGTACATCCGGCAGGTGGGCAAGACCCTGGCGGAAAGCCATATGGGGGGCAAGCTGCTGTATGTATCCGACCCGGTGGTGGACAAGCTGTACAGCCACTTGGTACGGCCCCAACTGGGGGAGATCGGGACCATTAAGGAGGAGTATATTGACAGCAACACCATTGGCTACGCCATGTCGGTGGCAGAGCGGGTGATTGCCACGGATATTGACTGTATTGTGGCTATGGGCGGCGGCAAAGTGCTGGATGTGGCCAAATACGCCGCGTATATCTCCAAGCGGCCGCTGCTGTCTATTGCCACCACCATGGCCAATGACGGTATCGCCTCCCCCATTGCCGTGCTGCTGAAACGGGACAAAAAGCCTAAAAGCCTGGGCGCTGCCATGCCATCCATGCTGATTGTGGACACGGAGGTTATCTTGCAGGGGCCCATCCAGTTGATCAAGGCGGGGATCGGGGACACCATCTCCAACCACATGGCCTTGCTGGACTGGGAGTTGGCCGTGGCCCGGGAGAAGGAGGAGATGAACGGCTACGCCTACCTTATGTCCAAGACGTCCCTGGACGCCCTGATGAAGACCCAGTACGCCGGGATTGAGCCGGGATTTATTGAGGTGCTGGCCAATTCTCTGGTGCTTTCGGGCATTGCTATGCAGTTTGCGGGCACCAGCCGGCCGGTCAGCGGGTCTGAGCACCTGTTCAGCCATGCCCTGGACTATTTTGGCGAAACGAAAAACCTCCACGGCATCCAGGTGGCATTGGGCACGGTGGCGGTGCTGATGCTTACCGACCACAGCTATGCCCCCCAGTTGGAATACCTGCGCCGGTTTGGGGTGGATATCAACCCCCGGCGGCTGGGGCTGGGGGAGGAGGGCTTTGTATACTGCATACAGCACGCCACCGAGATGCGCCAGAACCGGTACACCTACCTGCACGAAACGGATCTGGGCACAGAGCGGGTGCGGGCCGTTTATCGGGCCCTGGTGGAAGAAACCGCCTGAGTACCCGCCCCGGCTGAAGGGGATGAAAGGATGGGAGATTTAGGATGAAACGTGTGATAACCTACGGCACCTTTGACCTGATCCACTACGGGCACATCAACCTGCTCAAGCGTGCCCGGGAGTTGGGGGATTACCTGATCGTGGCCCTCTCTACGGATGAATTCAACTGGAATGCCAAGCAGAAAAAGTGCTACTTTACCTATGAAGAACGCTTGCGGCTGCTGGAAGCCATCCGTTACGTGGACCTGGTCATCCCCGAAGAGTGCTGGGAGCAGAAGGCCAATGACGTGCAGCTTTATAAGGTGGATACCTTTGTGATGGGCGATGACTGGAGGGGGAAGTTCGACTTTTTGCAGGACTACTGCCAGGTGGTCTACCTCCCCCGCACCCCGGAGATATCCACCACCCAGATCAAGCAGGATCTGGCTACCTGAACGGCGGGGGAGTATTGCCCGCGCCGCCTTACGTGCCGGCCCACGCCCCATAGAGGCATAGGGCTTTACATAGATAGCATAGGCACCAAAATCAACACCATCAAACTTATAATAAAGGAAGGTATCAGGACATGGAAGTATCAGGCAAAAGGGCTATGGGCCTGCTGGAAAAAATTGGCTTTACCCGGGTGGCCGGGTCGGCGGAAGAGTTGCAGGCCGCAGAAATTTTGCAGGCAGAGTGTGAGGAAATAGGCGTGCCTGCCCAGATCGAGGCGTTCCAGATTGAGGATGCGGAGGTGGAAACCGCTACGCTGGAGATTTTGGAGCCTTTCCAGCAGGAATACCCGGTTACCGGTTATAAGTGCGCCAAAAACACCTACCAGGGCGGGTTGACCGCGGAATTCCTCTATGTAGAGGGCGGCAACGAGGTGGATCTGGCCGGGGCCGAGGGCAAGATCGTGCTGGTAAACGGCTTTATGCGGGTGCCCCTGTTCCGCAAGCTGATGAAAGCCGGTGTGGCGGGCATCGTCACCATGGAAGGCGACCTGCGGGATGACCGGGAGGGTACGGACCTTTCCACCCGGATGCTGCGCCGTACCCTGCGGGCCTTTGGCAATGTGCCCATGGTACACACCCGGGTGCTGGACGCTTTTGATATGGTGAAACGGGGGGCCTGCAAGGCCCGGTTGGTGCTGAAAAACGAAACGGTAGAGCGCACCTCTCACAATGTGGTGGCCACCATTACGGGCACAGAAAAGCCGGAGGAGATCGTTTCCTTTGGGGCCCACTATGACTCGGTGGATTTTTCTAAGGGCGTGTACGACAACGGGGCAGGCTCTGTTATTAATATGGAGGTGCTGCGCTGGTTTAAGGAGAACCCGCCCAAGCGTACCGTGAAGTTTATGTGGTACGGCAGTGAGGAAATTGGCCTGGAAGGTAGCTGGGCCTATGTGAAAGCCCATAAGGACGAACTGAAAGACCATGTGCTGATGATCAACACCGACGTGGGCGGCCCGGTGTTGGGCCGTGACGGTGTGGCGGTAACAGGCGAAGAGAGCCTGGTGAACTATATCCGTTATTCTACCCAGGTGCGGGGCTACTCGGCTGACGTGAAACAGGGCATCTATTCCAGCGACTCCATCCCCTTTGCCGATAGCGGTGTGCCCGCCGTGAACTTTACCCGGTTCGGTGCGCCAGGGGCCGCGTACATCCATAACCGGTTTGATACCCTTAGTTTCCTCTCCTCCGAGGGCCTGGAGAAAACCGCCCGCTATGTGCTGGCTTTCTCGCGGGATATGGTGAACGCTACCGCTTTCCCCGTGAAAAAGGAGATCCCCAAAAACATGGTGGAGGAAGTGGAAAAGTACCTCTACAAAAAGGAACTCGCCGAGGCTGAGGAACAAAAATAGGCCGGGTTTACGACCTTGGGGACGCTGTCCCCAAACCCCTGCCAGCTTTTGAAAAAGCTGGACCAAAACAAAAGTGGCATGGCTGGGAAGTGTTTGCTCCCTCAGCCGGCCTCCACACAGAAAAGCGCGGCAAGGCTTTACATCCGATTTTTATTATGTCGGTTTTACGGTTTGGGTTTTATCCGAAACCTTACCATAATGACATAATAAAAAACGTAACGCCTTGCCGCGCTTGATTGCGTGGTTCACACTGAAACAAAAGGAACGCTCGGACTGTGCTCCTTCAAAGTTTTTGGAGGTTCTTAGGGCCCTTTTTTCAAAAAGGGCCCTAAGCGGGGTATGGGGCGGCGCCCCATGGCCTCACCCTAACAGCACAACAAAAAACGTAAAGCCTTGCCGCGCTTGATTGCGTGGTTCACGCTGAAACAAAAAGAACGCCCGGATTGTGCCCCTCCAAAGTTTTTGGAGGTTCTTAGGGCCCTTTTTTCAAAAAGGGCCCTAAGCGGGGTATGGGGCAGCGCCCCATTAAAGCCCCTGGCGGCTAAGCCACGTAAGCAGGGACACTTCCTGGCCGTCCCAGGTGACGGGGGAGCCGTCATAGTCCAAGCGGCAGTCATCGTTGAGCATGGGGATCCAGGCGAAGTGGCCCATATACTCAAAGGGTTGGCCGTTTTCGCCGGTGAACCCTTCGTGGATATCCTCTATTTTATCCCAGAAGGTAAAGTGCACATTTTGGGCCCCAGCCTTGATCAGCCGATGATAGGTAGGCTCCACAGTTTCCTGGGGGATCACCACCGGGTCGTTTTTCGCGTGGGTAAACCAGATGCCCTTATCCTTAATAGCGGCGATATTTTCGTCGGTGATAACGTCGTCATACAGGGCCTCGCAGATGGGGAAGGCAGCGGCAAAAAGATCCGGGAAGTCAATGAGCATCCGCATGGTCATAAATCCCCCGTTGCTGTCCCCGCCGATAAACACCCGGTTGCGGTCGATGTGGGGGTTCTGGGCAATAAACTGGTCGATACACGCCTTTAGAGCCTGGCTGTATATGCTTTTGCCTGTGTGGCCGTACTCACCGCTGCCATCGTTCATCCAGAAAGTAGGGGCCTGGGGGGCCAGCACATAGGCCCCGCCAAACAGGGCCTGCACCTTGGGCGCGGTAAGGGCTACCACCTTGTTGGCCGTGTAGGCGATGGTGGGATCCTGGCCGCCTTCCCCGGCGCCATGGAGCCAGACGATCAGCGGGCGGGGACTGCTCTCGGCGGTTTGGGGGATGAAATAGCCGTAGCCCAAGGGCTCTTCCCCGGCAGAACAACTGTTGTGCCATCCGCTGGCCGCAGGCATACAGTCGCCCAGGGGGAAGCCATAGTGCAGCCCGGAGAGGGTGCCGTCTTTGCTTTCCAGTGCCTTTATCTGGGTGATCTCATACTGCATATGTACATACACATTGTGATCCTGGGGGCAGGATACCCTGGCGGACAGGGGGAACAGGGGCCCATAGGCCATCTCCAGCGCCAGGAAATTACCCTCCGGGAGGGGCTGGCCCTGTTGATTGGCCGGGTAGGCTTTGGTAACAGGGATGTACCCCTGGCTGGCTACCCGGTTGGTGGCGTCAAACCAGGTTTTGGCCAGCAGCATCACGTCCCCCCGCTCGTCCAGCCGGCGCACATGGACAGAGAAACAGCCGGTATCCACCGCGCTGGCCACAACCGGGGCGGGTAGGGGTAAAAGGATGCGGGTGACATAGGGCCCAAAGTCTGTGATGCGGGTAAATGTGTAGTAACCATTGCTCATTGTAAAACCTCCCTAAAATACAGTTGTATCGCTATGTGCTTTTGGTATAATTATACTGCAAAAGCCGGAGGTTGTCAAGGTGTTCCCCACTGGGTGGGGTGCCTGGCTGGAAGGCAGTGGGGCGCTGCCCCACACCTTTCCCCTTTGAAAAGGTGGACGAAACTTTTCCATCCCCTGCCGGGAACCCCGTTGAAGGGGCCCGGCTTACGGTTGGGGAAGAGGGTTTATCCGGGGCTGGGGCGCGTCCGTTATACCAACGGGCTGCTAAGCTGCCGCAAGCGGCGCTCCTCGTCCCATAGGGCCTGCAAGGCCGCGAAGTTCTTGTCCGGGTCGGCCATAAGCTGGGCCAGATGATCCAGCAGCCCCAGATCTTCTTCCCCCAAAGGCGCCCCGCCCAGGAGGAAACCCTCCATAAACCGGGGTTGGAACACATAGGAGATTTCATGGTTCATCAGGGCGTGGAAGTCATACACCAGGTACCGCCCCACAGCCCGCAGGCTGTTGGTGCCCTGCCTGTCGGCGTACAGGAATTGGGTACCGTCCGTGTCCCCACGGCGGATGGCCAGCCAGGCATCCGCCGCCCAATCAAACTCGCCGGGCTGCATATCATACTGGGTGATGGGCATGGGTAGGCCCTGGTAAAAGCCGTCGGCGTCAAAGGTCAGCCAGCGGCCCTGATCCTCCAGCCACAGTTGGTTGATCCAGTGGTCCATGCTGGTGCCGGGCCGGATATAGGGGGCGAACCCTGCCCGGCTGCGGCAGGGCAGCCCTTTTGCTTTGTAAATCGAACTGACCAGTACCGACACAAACCGGCAGGTAAGCACCAGCTTGTGTTCCACCAGCCGGTCCGGTACAAATCCACGCTCGTCCAGGCGGAATAGCCCGGCGGCTATGGAAGGGGCGGTCAGGTAGATGTCATCCTCGCAAGGGGCGCGGTACCAGGGCCAGCGGGTCATATCGCCATAGCGCAGGTCGGCGTTGGCATACTGATTGCCCTGTGCCAGGGTGACCCGGTGGATGATCTGGTGGGAGATCAGATCCCCCAGGGCATGGGGGTTGTCCGGGAGGGAGCGGAAGTAGCCGGCATAGAGGCCGGGGTAGGTAAACGGGCCGGTAGAACGGAAGTGGGAAAGCATTTCGGGGGTCATAAAGAGGCTCCTTTCATGGTAAGGGTTTGGAGAGTACAGTGCTTTAGCTCTAAAAGAGATAAATCCCAGTACACGGCCGTATAGCTTATGGGTGCTATACCGGTTGGTGCCGTGTGCATAGAGGTGGAAAACACTGGGGGATTTAGCCCTGAAAGAGATAAATCCCGGTACACGGCCGTATAGCCTATCGGTGCTATACCGGTTGGCGCCGTGTGCATAGAGATGGAAAACACTGGGGGGATTTAGCTCTGAAAGAGATAAATCCCGGTACACGGCCGTATAGCCTATCGGTGCTATGCCGGTTGGTGCCGTGTGCATGAGGTGAAAAACACTGGGGGATTTAGCTCTGAAAGAGATAAATCCCGGTACACGGCCACATAGCTTATCGGTGCTATGCCGGTTGGTGCCGTGTACATTGTAGCATAGGCCACCCTTTCCTGCCTGTCATTTTGCCTACGCTTTTGTCTGGCGTGAATTTACATTTTACATTCCGCACAAAGTTTGCGGAGATTAGTTTTACATGGTAAAATGGGGTTGGCACCGGCGGCGAAACTGTGGTATAATAAGGCGGATAGAAGCCAAAGGAGTGCCCGTTGTACGCTATTGGCGCTGCCATAGCGCTGTATGAGGAATGGAGGAACAACAGTAATGGAAGAGAAAAGGCAATCGTCATTTTTCAGTCTGGAGGATCGGGTGGCGCCCCTGGGGATCATTACCCTGGAAGGCGCGGAGGAACTGGCGGAAAAGATCGATGCCCATCTGGTGCGTTGGGCCAGAAGGGCCGGCATGGAGGTAGACACGTTCCGGCTGAAGAGCAGCTGCCCCCGGTTCAACTCCGGCGATGCCAAAGCCATTATCGACCAGACCGTACGGGGCTACGACCTGTTTATTGTGGTGGACGTGGGCAATTACAGCCCCACCTACCCCTATTTTGGCGTAGAGAACCATATGTCCCCCGATGACCATTTTCAAAATCTCAAGCGCATTATCCAGGCCGCCAGCGGCAAGCCCCACCGTGTTACTGTCATTATGCCCACCTTGTTCGGCGGCCGCCAGCACCGGCGCAAGTACCGGGAATCTCTGGACGGGGCTTTTGCCCTGCAAGAGTTGGCCCATATGGGCGTGCAGAACGTGCTGACCTTTGATGCCCACGACCCCCGGGTGCAAAATGCCGTGCCCCTAATGGGTTTTGACAACCTGATGCCCTCCTATCAGGTGCTGAAAAAACTGTTCCGCAGTTTCCCTGACCTGGTGGTGGACCGGGACGATTTCATGATTATCAGCCCGGACGAAGGGGCCCTGGACCGCAATATGTTCTACGCCTCGGTGCTGGGGGTGGAGATGGGGATGTTCTACAAGCGCCGGGATTATTCCCGGGTGGTGGATGGCCGTAACCCCATTGTGGCCCACGAATACCTGGGTACGGACGTAAAGGGTAAGGACATTTTTGTGGCGGACGATATCATTTCCTCCGGCGAATCCATGCTGGATATTGCCTACAACGTGAAACAGCGGGGGGCCAAGCGGTTCTTTGCCTTTGCCACTTTTGCCATTTTTGCCAAAGGCCTGGACGCTTTTGATAAGGCATACCGGGAAGGCGTGCTGGATGGGGTATTCGGCACCAACCTGACCTACCGCACTGAAGAGCTGAAAAACCGCCCCTGGTTCTATGAGGTGGATGTGTCCAAGTACATTTCCTGTTATATTTCGGCACTAAACCATGACATGGCGATCAGCCAGCTCATAGACCCCCACGCCAAAATTACCGCCCTGCTGGAAAAGCGCCGGGCAGAGCAGGCCCTGCACATGGACAAGCAGTTAACATTCTAAGGGGCCGGGGCGTACGGAGAGCGGGAGTCGGGGGCCGGCGTCCCCCCACAACTGCCAAAGGTGGCACAGGGAGGACAAAGGGCGCATAGGATGGTGGCAGGATATGGCAGGCACGATGATCATGGTTTCTGGGATGCCGGGAGCGGGGAAGTCCACGCTTGCCTGGTGGCTGTCGGAGCAGTTGGGTGTGCCGGTGGTCAATTATGACCGGCTTTTGCGGAAAGTGCAGGCGGTAAGCCCGGAAACAGGGAAGGGGCTGCCGTATCCCAGTAAACAAGCTATGAGGTGAGCGCACTGTGTTTGACAGATTGCGAGAAGATATCGACGCTGTTATGCAGCGGGACCCGGCGGCCCGTTCCCGGCTGGAGGTCTATTTCCTGTATGCGGGCTTTAAGGCCGTGCGGGCCTACCGGCGGGCCAACTGGTTCCACCGCCACGGGATGAAGTTCATAGCGCGGGCCATCTCCCAGCACGCCAGAAGAAAGACAGGTGTTGAGATACACCCCGGCGCTACCATTGGCCGGGGGCTGTTCATTGACCACGGCATGGGGGTAGTGATCGGCGAAACCACGGAGATTGGCGACAACTGCACCCTCTACCAAAACGTGACTCTGGGCGGCACCGGCAAAGACCAGGGCAAGCGCCACCCCACCCTGGGCAACAATGTGCTGGTAGGCGCAGGCGCTAAGGTGCTGGGCCCCTTTACGGTAGGCGACAATGCCCGGGTGGCCGCCGGGGCCGTGGTGCTGGACGCCGTACCGCCCAACGCCACGGCGGTTGGCGTGCCGGCGCGGGTGGTGCGCATCGGCGGTCAGAAGATCGACCTGCCTGCCAGCCATAAACTGGACCAAATCCATGTGGCGGATCCGGTCAGCATGGAGCTGTGCCGCCTGCGGGGCCAGTTGGAGCGGCTGGAGAAACGGGTCGTTCAGATCACCGGCGAAGGCCAGGCGGGCCAATGAGGGCAGAGGACCGGAGGATCAGCATAACAAAAGATGTGGGCAAGAGAAAATCCAGCCTACGGGCCGGGAAAGCGGGGTAAAATCCCTCCTGCTGCGCGGCAGAGGGCTTTCAAGGGCCCATGGATCGGGCAGCCGTTTAAAAAAGCCCACCGAAAAAAGGAAGGTGATCCATATGCAGCTAATCAACAGCTTGAGCATGAAAAAAGAGGAAATTATCCCCCATGAGGCGGGGAAGATCAGGATGTACACCTGTGGGCCAACGGTATACGGCTTTGCGCACATCGGCAACCTGCGGTCGTACATTATGGAAGATGTCCTGGAAAAAGCCCTGTGCTACGAGGGTTATGCGGTAGACCGGGTGATGAACATTACCGACGTCGGCCACTTGACCTCGGATGCGGACACCGGGGAGGACAAAATGCTCAAAGGGGCCCGGCGGGAGCATAAGTCTGTGCTGGAACTGGCGGCATTTTATACGGACGCTTTCTTTGCTGACTGCCAAAAGCTGAATATCCGCCGCCCCGGCACCGTAGTGCCCGCTACCGGCTGCATTGATGATTTTATCCAGATGGTAGCCGCGCTGCTGGACAAGGGCTATGCTTATCTGGCCGGGGGCAATGTGTATTTTGACACGGCCAAACTGGAGAATTACTATGTTTTTGGCAACCAGAACGCCGATGACCTGGCCGTGGGCGTACGGGATAGCGTGGAAGCAGACAGCAATAAGCGCAGTAAAACCGACTTTGTGCTGTGGTTTACCAAGTCTAAATTTGATGACCAGGAACTCAAATGGGAAAGCCCCTGGGGGCTGGGCTATCCCGGCTGGCATATTGAATGCTCAGCCATCAGCATTAAAAACCTGGGGGGATATCTGGATATCCACTGCGGGGGTATTGACAACGCCTTTCCCCACCACACCAATGAGATCGCCCAGAGTGAGGCGTACCTGGGCCACCCCTGGTGCAAGTACTGGTTCCATGTCCTGCATTTGAACGACGCCGGCGGGAAGATCAGCAAGTCTAGAGGCGCGAAACTAACGGTTTCCCTGCTAGAAGAAAAGGGTTATAACCCTCTGGTTTACCGGTTGTTTAACCTGCAATCCCATTACCGTAAGCCCCTGACGTTCTCTTTTGAGAGCCTGGATAACGCCGCCAATGCTTACCAGAAACTGGTTTCGAGAGTCGCCTCTCTTGCAAAGGACGGCCAACCGGATACCCAGGCTGCCCAGGTATGGCAGGCCAGGTTCCGGGAGGCCCTGTGCAATGACCTGAACACCTCCCAAGCGCTGACCGTGCTGTACAATATGTTGAAGTCCGACCTGGACGACGCAACGAAACGGTTTTTAGTGGGGGATTTTGATCAGGTGCTTTCCCTGGATCTGCTTGCGGCCGGGGAAAAGGCAGGCTCCCAAAACAGCGGGGTTCCCGCGGCGCTGGCAGAGGAGATTGAAAGCCTGTTGGAAAAGCGTGCCGCTGCCCGGAAAGCAAAAGACTGGAGCCTGGCAGATGCCATCCGTGACGAACTGGCGGCCAGGCGTGTGGTGCTAAAGGACACCCCCCAGGGCGTGGAGTGGCATATCAAGGCGTAAAAGCAGGCGTGGGCGGCAAAACTGCATCGTCCACGCCAACAACTTTATGCGGTGTTTTCAATTCTGAGGGGGATCGGGATGGAAAAAAAGCTGTATGCCGCGTATGGCAGCAACTTGAATATAGAACAGATGAAGGTGCGTTGCCCTGGGGCCCGGCGGGTGGGCGCAGGGCAGTTGGCAGATTACCGGCTGCTGTTCCGTGCCGGTGGGCAGGGGGTATACCTGACGGTGGAGCCCTGCCCCGGTAGCTGTGCGCCAGTGGGGCTGTGGGAGATTGAACCATGCCATGAAACGGCTCTGGACGAGTATGAGGATTGGCCCACCCTGTACCGCAAGGAAACGCTGCCTGTGGCATTTACCGAGTTTGAAACGGGCAGGCCGCGCCGGGAAACAGCGCTTGTCTATATCATGCAGGCAGGGCATCCCCTTGCCCAGCCGGACGGCGCGTACCTGCGTGCCTGTATGGAAGGCTTTGCGGCCTTTGGCCTGGACACCGCTGTGCTGGAACGTGCGGCGGAGGACTGGGCCTGTGTGGGGTAGCCAAGGGTAAGTCATGTTTTATTTATAGCTGGTTTCGTTGCGTGCCTCTAGCCATAGGGTGGGGGCACGCAATAATTTTAGGCATAGCCGTTCCCGCGCCTACTTGACCTGGCAGCGGCAATGGTGTAAAATGGCAGTAAACACGAAGGAGGGATCGCTATGAAGGTGGACGTCAATTTGGAAATCAGCCGGCTGCTGCAATACGGCGTACAGCAGGGGCTGATTGCAGAGGAGGATCGGGCATGGGCCGCCAACCGGCTGTTGGTGGTGCTGGGCGCAGGCAGCTTTGCCCCGGTGCCTGTGGATGAAACGCTCCGTTACCCGGCCGGGCCATTGGAGCAGCTTTGCGATTGGGTCGCCGGCCAGGGACGGTTGGACCCGGATAACCGGGACACCCGGGACCAGTTGGACACCGAGCTGATGGCCTGCCTGACGCCCCGGCCCTCAGAGGTGACGGCACGGTTTAAAAGCCTGTATGCAGAGAGCCCCCAGGCGGCTACAAGCTATTATTACGGCCTGAGCCGGGCCAGCAACTACATACGGGTTGACCGAATTGAGAAAGACCGGCTTTGGACCGCCCCCACACCCTATGGAGAACTGGTCATTACCATCAACCTTTCTAAGCCTGAAAAGGACCCAAAAGCCATTGCCGCGGCCAAAAACGCCCCCCAAACCGGGTACCCGGCCTGCGCCCTCTGCCGGGAAAATGAGGGGTACCTGGGCAGCGCCAACCAGGCAGCCCGGGGCAACCACCGGTTGATCCCCCTGGAACTTTGCGGTGAGAAGTGGTTTTTGCAGTATTCCCCCTATGTATACTATAACGAGCACTGCATTGTGCTCAGCGAGGCCCACCGGCCCATGAAGGTCAGCCGGGAAAGTTTTGCCCGCCTGCTGGACTTTGTAGCGTTCCTGCCCCACTATTTCTTGGGTTCCAACGCCGATTTGCCCATTGTGGGAGGGTCTATCCTCACCCACGACCACTTCCAGGGAGGGAACTTCGAATTCCCAATGGCAAAAGCCGGGCTGCGGGAGGAACTTGCTTTCCCCGGGTTCGAGGACGTGAAGGCGGGGATCGTCAACTGGCCCATGTCGGTGATCCGCCTGCGCTCAGGGGACAGGGCCCGGCTGGTGGAACTGGCGGATAAGATCCTGACAGCCTGGCGGGGGTACAGTGACCCGGCCGCGGACATTTTGGCCTTTACGGGGGATACGCCCCACAATACCATTACCCCCATTGCCCGGCGGCGGGGAGAGGATTTTGAACTGGACTTGGTGTTGCGCAACAACCGCACCACAGAAGAGCATCCTTTAGGGCTGTTCCATCCCCATGCCCAGTACCATCATATCAAGAAGGAAAATATTGGGCTGATCGAGGTCATGGGCCTGGCGATTTTGCCCCCCCGCCTGTTGACGGAAACCGGCCTGTTAGCCCAGGCCTTGCGGGAGCCGGAGAAGGCCGGGGAGATCATGGCCCGGCCGGAGATGGAGAAACATCAGGCGTGGTATCGGGAACTGAAAGCCAAAAACCTGCCGGCTGAAACCATCGATCGGGCCATACAGGTGTGTATAGGGGAAATCTTCGGTGAGATATTGGGCAATGCCGGGGTATATAAAGACAACGGGGCCGGCAGGGAGGCTTTCCGGCGGTTCTGCGCGTCGGTACAGTGAGGATAGATTACCCTGTTTCGCTGGTGGAATGGGTGCTGGGGCTGTTCTTTCCAGGCCGGTGCCTGTTGTGTGGACAGGTGGTTCCGATAGGAAGGCTATTCTGTGAGGAATGCGTGGACGAACTGCCGGAGGAGCCCCTGTGCAGGGAAATTACCCTGGCCGGGAACAGAAGCCTGGGGGTGTGCTCTGCATTGCCCTATACAGGCGGGTTCCGGGAAACGCTACACGGCTTTAAGTTCCAGGGGCAGCAGGCGCTGGCCCGGCCCATTGCCTGGCTGATGGCGGAGGCCGCGGGGGACATAGCCAGTTTTGACGGCGTGGCCTATGCGCCTATGTACGGGGCCGACCGGCAGAAACGTGGCTATGACCAGAGCAGGTTACTGGCCAAGTACCTGGCAAAAGCATTGGGCCTGCCCTTGACAGACGCTTTGGAGAAAGCCCGGCGTACACAGGCCCAGCACGGCCTGGGCCGGGCAGCAAGGCTGGAAAACCCCCGGAATGCCTACCAGGCCAGGTTTGCCCTTACCGGCCGCCGCCTGCTGCTGGTAGATGATATCGTCACCACAGGCAGTACCCTGCGGGAGTGTGCCCAGACCCTTTATCTGGCAGGCGCCCGTGAAGTGCGCTGTGTTTGTGCGGCTGATACGCCGCCTGGGGATCTGCCCTAGGCAGCCCATCTTCAAGTTTGCCTTTGGGTATAACAGGATTGCCAGCTCCCCCCCCCACCGGCTTTGGGGATCTGTTTTCCTGTACACCTAAAAGGGCGGGTGTAGCCCTAGTGCCGGTGATGTATGAAGAGGGCATAGCCGGCCAAAACTAACGTTGTGTATGCGGAGCCACGGCCCGAAAGCAAAAAAGCGGGCTTGTATTCCTGCGGGCTTTCCGCTATAATAAGGGCATGATATGGACGGAAAGGGGAGCGGAACATGAGGTCATATGTTATCCATCTGTTGCGGGCCATGCCCAGCCAGGGCACGCAGGAGGGCCGCTATGTGGGGCGTACCCAGTCGCCCCTGGCCATGCGGGCCGTGGCGGAGCTGGCAGGTTACAAGCGGGAATACCGCTACCCGCAGGCGGAGTTTTTCTGCGCCAGCCCAGCCATTGCCAGTGTGGATACCCTGAAAACCCTTTATCCCCAGGCCCAGCCGGAGGTGATACTGGAACTGGCAGAGTGCGATTTTGGCGACTGGGAAGGCAAGACTGCCGCTGACCTGGGGGATGACCCCCGATTTGCCCAGTGGCTGGCCGGGCAGGGGGCGCCCCCCAACGGGGAGAGCGGGCAGGTGTTTTTCCGGCGGGTGTGCAAGGGGTTCCAGATGCTGGTAGAAAACCTGCTGGGCAGGGGGATAGGCGAGTCGGTATTGGTAGCCCCGGCAGGGGTGCTTACCCTGATACTGGCAGGTTTTGGCTTACCCCGTGCGCAGCCCCAGGACTGGCTGTGCGACCCCGGTTTTGGGTACTCGGCCCGGATTACCCCCACGCTGTGGGCAAGGGAGCCGGTGATGGAGGTATTTGACAGGGTGCCCTGGCCAATAGAAAAATCCGACAAAGGATGAGAAAATCTGTGAAATCCTCTTGACAAACCTTCTGGCGGATGCTATACTAAACGTGTATTCTGATAGCACGTGAAATGTACTCACAGTTTCTGTAAGTCGTTGGGTGTCTGATGATTTACACAAGCTGTGAGTTCTTTTAGGGTACGGTGCGGCCGGGCGGAAGTCTGCGGTGCCAAGCCCTTCAGTCAGGGAACGCCGGACCTCCGGAGTGCCCGCGGCCGGGAAACCGGCTGGCTAGTCGGGATGCGAAACATTCTCATGGAGGTGCCGAACATGAACGGTACAGTCAAGTGGTTCAACGCAGAAAAGGGTTATGGATTCATTTCCAACGACGAGGGCGGCGAGGACGTTTTTGTGCATTTCTCTGCCATTCAGGCCGACGGTTTCAAGACCCTGGACGAGGGCCAGAAGGTTACGTTTGAAACCGAGCCCGATCCCAAGAACAGCGAGAAGCTGCGCGCGGTGAACGTCGTTAAGCTGTAAGCAAAACGATGAAACATGGCCAGGCCCTGCCAACCGGCAGGGCCTGGTTTTTTGCGCCGGTTTACGCGCCTGTACCGTCCTGTTTTGGTGGAAATTTTGGGGATTCCGCCGGACGGCTTGCCTTTTCGACAGTTTTCATGTATAATACTGGGTAGGCAGCAGGGCGGCCGGCCCTGCCAAATACATAACAGAAAGGATGACTGCCATGAAAATGGGCAAAAGCTTGTTCCTAGCTGTTACGGTGCTGTTGGTGGCAGTAATTGTGGCCATATCCGCCATTACGCTGGCCCAGGGGCCCCGTACCTCGCTGGTAGAGTTTATCAGCCATGCCGGTGGTACCGCGCAGGTCAATGACCTTTACGACGGGAATACCACCATCCCCTATTTTGAGGGGGTGCCCGCCAATTCCTATCAGCCGGACAATTTTGTGGAGGATAACGGCGTTGTCCGATATATGGGGGGCGACTCCTTTGTGGGTATCAACGTGGGCTCCAAAGCAGGGGATATAGACTGGCAACAGGTGAAGGCCAGCGATGTAGACTTTGCCATGATCCGGGTGGCCTACCGGGAAACCGTAAAGGGCCGCCTTATCCCTGATGCCAACTTCGATAAAAATATGCAGGGCGCTATTGACGCCGGCCTGCCGGTGGGGGTCTATTTTTACTCGAAGGCCGTAACCGACGCGGAGGCGGAAGCCGAGGCCAAGTATGTGTTGGAGAGTATCCGGGGGAAGTATTCCGTCAAATACCCCATTGCCTTTTACTGGGAGTACGACCTTAAGGATGACGGTACCCAGGACGAGAGCTCCCGGACCATCCGGTGCAACGGCGACCAGGTAACGGGGTTCATTGACACCTTCTGTGGCATTATCAAAACGGCTGGCTTTACCCCCTGCTATTATGCTGATAAATCTATGGTGTACAACCGGCTGGACCTTACCCGGCTGAGCGGTTATGATATGTGGTATGCCGAATTCCGTTCGCCCCCCAGCCTCTATTACGACTTTAAAATGTGGCAGTACACCAAGCAGGGGGATGTGCCGGGCATTTCCGTGCAGGTGCCGGTCAGCATTTCCATGAAGAATTACGCCAACTGATGTGGCCGCTGAAAAAGGAGGCATCCATGAACGGTTTGACCAAAGAGCAGATCAAAAAGCTGTCCCTTATCTGCGCCGCGGTAGCGCTGGTGGTGGTGTTGATCACCCTGTTGATCGTGTTCCTCACCCGTGACAGCGGTGATGGCCCGGAACCCAACAGCGGGCCGGTGATCCCGGAGGGGATGCGGTTGGTGCAGGACATCTACAACGGTGAAATGATCGTGCCGGACTATGACATACCGGACAACCTTTATGACCACGGGAAGTTTACGGCCGGCGAGGACGGGTCCCTCCGTTACCCGGAGGCGGCTGTGGGCATTGACGTATCGGAGTTCCAAGGGGAAATCGACTGGTACGCGGTAAAGGCCGCCGGGGTGGATTTTGCCATTATCCGGCTGGGCTACCGGGGCATGACCCAGGGCTTTTTAGAGGAGGACGGGAAATTCCAGCAAAACCTACAGGGTGCGGACAATGCGGGCATCCAGCGGGGGGTATACTTTTTCTCGCAGGCGGTAACAGAGGACGAAGCTGTGGCTGAAGCGGAATTTGTGCTGGAAAAACTGGGGGATACACAACTGACCTATCCGGTGGTTTATGACTGGGAGGACCCTGTGCCCAGCGACACCTTGCCGGCAGACACCCTGCGGGCTTATAACTGTCCGGGCGGAACGGTGACGAAATGCGCGGTGGCCTTTTGCAAGCGGATCAGGGAGGGGGGCTACCAGCCCTGTGTGTACTTTAATAAAAACCAGGCCTATAACTTCTTTGACCTGGAGCAGTTAAAAGCCTTTGACTTCTGGTATGCGGAGTACAACCCGTTGCCGTCTGTGTGCTATGGGTTCCGTATGTGGCAGTACAGCGAAAGCGGGACAGTGCCGGGGATAGAAACCACGGTGGATCTGGATTTGTGCTTTGAACCATACCACTAGCCGGGAAACATAAAAAAAGAGAGGCCAGATACCGGGCTGCCTCTCTTTTTTTGTTACTGCTTTTCGTTTTTCAACTGGCGGTTAATAGCGCAAATGATGCCCTTGATGGACGCTATGCTGATGTTGCTGTCAACGCCCACGCCAAATATAACCTCGCCGTCGTGCTTGAGCTGGATATACGACACTGCTTTGGAGTCGGCGCCGGCCGAAATGGCGTGCTCACTGTAGGATACAAACGCATAGTGGTTTAGCCCGATTGCCCCAATGGCGTTAAAGAAAGCGTCGATAGGCCCGTTGCCTTTACCGGAAATGGCCTTGGTTTCGCCGTGGTGGCGGATGGAGCCCTCAAAGTCCACAATCACCCGGCCGTCGCCGCCATCTTCCTCAAAAATCTTATAGGTCAGCAGATTGTAGGGTTTTGTTACCTCCAGGTACTCGCCTTTGAAGATATCAAAGACCTCTTCGGGGCTGATCTCCCGGCCCCGCTGGTCGCAGGCTTTTTTCACCAGCCGGCCAAATTCAGGGTGCATGGCTTTGGGCAGGATATAGCCGAAACTCTGGTGCATAACAAAAGCCGCGCCGCCCTTGCCGGACTGGCTGTTGATACGGATAATGGGCTCATACTGCCGGCCCAGGTCGGCCGGGTCAATAGGCAGATAGGGCACCTCCCAGTAGAGGGACTGCTCCTTTTGCATAAAGTTGACGCCCTTGTTGATGGCGTCCTGGTGGGAGCCGGAGAAGGCCGTAAACACCAGCGCTCCTGCATAGGGGTGCCGGGGGTGGACATCCAACTCTGTGCAGCGCTCATAGACCTCCCGGATATGGCTAATATGGCTGAAATCCAGTGCCGGGTCTACACCCTGGGAGTACATATTCATCGCCAGGTTCATGATATCGCTATTGCCGGTACGCTCCCCGTTGCCGAACAAGGTGCCCTCTACCCGCTCGGCGCCGGCCAGTATGCCCAACTCTGTTGCCGCGGTGGCAGTGCCCCGGTCATTGTGGGGGTGCAGGCTGATAATGGCGCTGTCCCGGTGTTTCATGTGGCGGCAGCAGTATTCGATCTGGTCGGCATAGGTGTTGGCCGTGCACATCTCTACGGTATTGGGCAGGTTGATGATGACCTTGTTCTCCGGAGTCGCGCCCAATTCCTCCAGTACCCGGTCGCAGATCAGCACCGCGTTGTCCATTTCGGTGCCGGAAAAACTTTCGGGGGAATACTCGTAGCGTATATTGATGCCGCTGTTTTGGGTGACCTCCTCGGTCAGTTGGCGGATAAGCCTTGCCCCCTCCACCGCGATGTCAATAACGCCCTGCATATCGGTGTTGAATACCACCTTGCGCTGTAGGGTAGAGGTGGAGTTATAGAAGTGGACAATAACATTTTTGGCACCGTCAATGGCCGCAAAGGTTTTGCGGATCAGATGCTCACGGGCCTGCACCAGCACCTGAATGGTCACGTCGTCCGGGATCAGGTTTTGGTCGATGAGGGCCCGGAGTATCTCGTATTCCGTTTCCGAGGCTGAGGGGAAACCCACCTCAATCTCTTTAAAGCCGATGTCGCATAGCATCTGGAAAAATTCCAATTTCTGTTCCAGGTTCATGGGGTTCACAAGGGCCTGGTTGCCGTCCCGCAGGTCTACGCTGCACCATACCGGCGCCTGGGTGATGGCCTTGTCTGGCCAGGTGCGGTCAGGCAGGGCAATAGGCTGGAAGGGCTTGTACTTTTTGTAACCGGGGTTCATAGGGGTCATTCCTTTCTTGGGTTTGCATATATGATGGGAATCGTTTTTGGGATTGGCAGGAGGTATCGGGCGGCCGTTCCTTTATGAATAACTCCGCGCAATGAAGAACAGCCGTGGGAACCGGAAGATCACTTCGCCGTTTGCCTGGATGGGGTACGCCTCCTTTACCTGCCGGTAAATTTCATGGTAAAACCCGTCCCTGGCCTCTTCGTCCACCGCTGCGTCCAGGTAGGGTTTTAACCCTGTGGAGCTGTACCACTCCATAATGGCCGCATGGCCAGGCAGACGGTGCATATACACGGTTTGCCACATGGTGAAGTCCTCGGCGGTTTCGGCCAGCAGGTCAAAATACTCTTCTGCCCGCAGCGTGTAAAAATGCCGGTGATAGGGCACCCGCTCCCGCCACTGGGGCAACTCCACAGTGCGTGCAATGATTTGATGGATGGGCTCGTCAAAATTTACCGGCACCTGGACCGCCAGCGCCCCGCCGGGGCACAGGTGATCCATCAGCCGTGGCAGCAGGGTTTGGTGGTCCGGCACCCACTGTAAGCAGGCATTGGAAAAGATCAGGCCGTAGTCTGTTGGCAGGCTGTCAAGGCCGGTGCTGATGTCACACTGTTGGAAGTGCAGCGCCGGGTGTTCCTGCCGGGCTGTTTCAATCATGGCAGCGGAAGAATCCACCCCAGTAACCTCCATATAGGGGAAGAAGTTGCACAGCACTTGGGTGCTGTTCCCTGGGCCACAGCCCACGTCCAGGGCACGGCTGGCCGCTATTTCAATGCGTGCAGCCAAGTCCCAGGCCGGTTGCGTGCGTTCCTTTTTGAATTTCAGATATTGCTGCGGGTTCCAGTCAGACATAACAAGCATCCTTTCCTGTTGGTTTCAGCCCCAGCCTGGCAGCCCCTCCGGGCGGCCCGCCGCGCAAAACAAAAACCCCAGATACTTCCCAAAAGAAAGCATCCGGGGCGAAAATCCAAAGATTTACGCGGTACCACCCGTGTTTCGCCCTGGCTTGCACCAAAGCGCTCATAGCCTCCGACAAGGCCGGGTGTATAACGCCACCACACGTCCTGGGCCTACTGGGCCAACCCAAACCGGGCTGCTTTTCCGCCAGGCAACTCAGGGATCAGTATACGCGCCACACCGCCTGCCTGCTCACACCACCCGCAGGCTCTCTGTAAAGCCACCATGCCGCCTTCTTCCCGTCACAGTTTTTCCTGTTATTCGTCTATTATAGCCGATGTCCTTTCCTTTGTCAAGGGCGATTTTGCGCGGGAGTTTATGGAAACCTGATGGCCCCTTGGCAGCCGGGCTCGCCACGCAAATTGCCCATGCCCCCAATAGCCGGCCACTCCCTGTAGCAGCCATATGTTGACAGCCATACCGGCGTATGCTATAATAGACGAAATATTTTGAAGGAGGGGCTGCTATGACGCTGAAACTTTACGGTACACCTGGCGATTTTTTAGAAGAAAACAGAGGTTATCTGGAGGCTAACGAGGCTGTTACACAACTGAACCGGGGTAATGCGCAGGCCAACGCCACGGCGGACTGCCACCCCGGTTTGCTGTTTGGCAGATATGAGCAGGCGGGCCAGGTGTTGCTGCTGTTCGGCCATACAGCTCCCTGGAACCTGTGCCTAAATGCGCCGCCGGCGGCCGGGGAGGCGGCCGGCATGGCTGCGGCCGCGCTGGCGGGCTACCTGCGGGAGCGGGGGGAGGAAATTGCCGGGGTAACAGGGGGAGAGCATCTCTGCGCCCCCTTTATCAAGGCGTATGGCGGCAGTTTCCGGCTACAGAGCGCGATGGACATTATGATCCTGGAAAGACTGGTGGAACCGCCCCCGGTGGCAGGACGGGTGCGCAAGGCGGTGCCAGCGGACACGGAAACCATTGCCCGTTGGATGTGCTGCTTTATGGCAGAGGCGCTACAGGAGGAATGCGAACTCGCCCAGCGGCTGGAAACCGACGGGGCCCGCATTGCCGAAGGGAAGGTGTGGGTAATGGAGGACAGCAGCGGGCAGTTGGTTTCCACGGCCCGCACCTCCAGGGAAACCCCCAGCGGGGTATGTGTCAGCGCCGTATATACCCCGCCCGAATACCGGGGGCAGGGCTACTGCCAGAACACCGTAGCCGCCCTGTGCCGGGCGGTGCTGGCAGGCGGGCGGCGGTTCTGCAGCCTGTTTGTGAACAGGCAGAACCCTATCTCCAACCGGGTATACAGGAAGATCGGTTTTACGGTATGGGAGGATTGCAGCCAGTATAAGCTGGAGGACGGATGCCACTGACCGGGGAACATACAAAAAGCCCTACCCTCTCCTGTGCCGGGAGGGTAGGGCTTTTAATAAAAGAGGGTTCTGGGCAAGGGCTGTCAAGCGGCCGGGGCAGCCTCTGTGCCCAGGGTTACTTCCGTTACCTGGGCGGTGCCGTCTAAAATCAGGCTGGCCCGGTGGCGGGGGAGGCCGCCATATTCTACCATCAGTTCTACTACCTGGCGCTGTCTTTGCCGGGCAAGGTCAGGGTTTTCGTTTAAGTCGTACACCGAGGGGGCGTTGGGGATACCCGCCAACAGGGTGCATTCGTTGTCATCCATTTCGCCAGGGGTCTTGTGGAAGTAGGCCTGGCTGGCGTCGCCCACGGTATAGCAGCCGCTGCCAAAATAGATGCTGTTTACATACAGTTCCAAAATTTCCTCTTTGGTGAAATCATGCTCCAGTTTCCAGGCCATAAATACCTCGGCAGCTTTGCGGGTAAATTCCTTCTCCTGAGTGAAATAGAGGTTTTTGGCCAACTGCTGGGTAATGGTGCTGCCACCCTCGGCAAAGGACAGGGTACATATGTCATGGTAGATGGCCCGGCCAATGGCGATAAGGTCCAGGCCGTTGTGCTCATAAAAACGGTGGTCCTCTACGGAAACCACTGCGGTCAGGTAAGTTTCCGGCAACTGGCCAATGGGGGTAAAGCCGGGCTGTTGCCGTATCTGCCTGGCGGCGGTTTGGGTGGGCAGATTTTCCAGCGCGGCGGTATACAGGAAGTACCCGCGCATTGCCACCGCGCCTGCCGCCAGTACGCAGGCCACAAACAGGGCAAGGAATGTGTTTCGGATGTACAATGCAACGGTCCGTCTCTTTTTGGTTTTCATATCAATCGCTCCCTTGCTGTGTTGTTGCTATTAGTATAACGGGGCTTTCTTGCAAATTCCTTACGGAAAATCTTTCAGTTCCCTGTCAGGGGCTTACATCTTTGTAAGGTTGGGCTTTGCCCCTTTCACCCCATCAGCTTTGAAAAGGGGAGAAACCCTTTCGGTAGGCAGCCGGGGGGCCAGCTTGACAGGGTGGATGGGGCATGGTATCATGTTACAAAAAAAGAGCAGGGGGAACTTGTATGGGGAACTGGGGACAAGAGGCTGAAGGGATCATGCGCGAACGGTTCGGCAAAGATACGGTAATCGCCTTGGCAACGGTGGAGGACGGTGTGCCCTATGTGCGAAACGTAAACGCCTACTATGCGGACGGGGCATTTTATGTGATCACCCACGCAATGTCCAACAAGATGCGGCAGATCGGGGAGTCCCCGGCTGTGGCAATCGCCGGGGATTGGTTTACGGGCCATGGGACAGGCACGGACCTGGGCTTTTTTGGCCGGGAGGAAAACCAGGCCATTGCCCAAACGCTGCGGAAGGCTTTTGCCGGGTGGATCGGCAACGGGCACACAGACTTGGGGGATGAGAACACGGTCATCCTGCGCATCGCGCTGACAGACGGGCTGCTGCTCTCTCACGGTACCCGGTATACATTGGAATAAGAGGGAAAGCCCGCAGGCATTTTGCCGGTGGGCTTTTCTTTTTTCGTGGGCAGAGGGCGGAAAGATTGGAGATTTATGAATAAATTGTAACAAAATGGTTGATTTTCTTTGAATATGCGGTTATACTTATAAAGAACCCCTGTATTAAAAAAATCTTTCAGGGGGAATCTCCTTAGGAGGGATACTATTGGAAAAGTTACTCGCGCACTTTAAGCTGAAGGAGCATGGCACTGACATAAAAACTGAGGTCATTGCCGGTATTACAACCTTCCTTTCCATGGCCTACATACTGGCGGTTAACCCCAGTATGCTGGCTGATGCCGGTATGGACCAGGGGGCGGTGTTCACAGCCACTGCCGTATCCGCAGCCATTGCCACGGTGATTATGGGTGTGTTTGCCAACTACCCGGTGGCCCTGGCCTCCGGCATGGGGCTGAACGCCTATTTCGCCTATACGGTATGCCCCACGCTCATAAACATGGGCATTACCGAGCCCTGGAAGGTGGCTTTGACCGCTATTTTGGTGGAAGGCGTCATTTTTATCATCCTTTCCATTTTCAAGTTCCGGGAAACACTGGTAAACTCTGTGCCCGCCAACCTGAAGTACGGCATCTCCGCGGGCATTGGCCTGTTTATCTCCATTGTGGGCCTCAAAGGTGCGGGCATTGTGACCACCGACGCCTTTGCCATTGTGGGTGAAGATGGCACCGCCACAGTCAGTTCCTCCACTTTGGTGGCCCTGGGCAACCTGGGCAGCGCCGAGGTGGTGCTGGCCTTTGTGGGGCTCATCCTTATTGGCATTATGTGGCATTTCCAGATCAAGGGCTCCATCCTGTGGGGCATTCTGGGTACCTGGGTGCTGGGGATCATCGCCCAGCTTTGCGGCTGGTACCAGGGGCTGTCACTGATCCCGGACTTCAGCGGCGGCATTCTGCCTCCCTCCCTGGCCCCGTCTTTCTTCAAATTTGACTTCGGCTTTGCGGCCGGGCATATTGTCAACTTCGCGGCCATTGTGTTTGCGTTCCTGTTTGTGGACCTGTTCGACACCGTAGGCACGCTCATCGGCGTGGCGGATCAGGGCGGCCTGCTCAACGAAAAGGGCGAGCTCCCCAACGCCGGCCCGGCCCTGATGAGTGACGCCATCGGCACGGTGGCAGGCTCTGTGCTGGGTACCTCCACGGTTACTAGCTATGTAGAGTCCACCGCGGGTGTGGCCGAGGGTGGCCGCACCGGCCTAACGGCAGTTTCCACGGCCATTATGTTTGTGCTGGCCCTGTTCCTGTCCCCCATCTTCCTGGCAATCCCCAGCTTTGCCACCACCCCGGCCCTGCTGTTTGTTGGCCTCTTGATGATGAAATCTGTGCTGAAGATGAAGTTCGACGGTGATATTGCCGATGTGGTAGGCGGTTTCCTGGCCCTTGTTATGATGCCCTTCACCTACTCCATTGCCAACGGCATCATGTTCGGCATTCTGGCCTGGGTTATCCTGAAAGTCTGCACCGGCAAGGTAAAGGATATACACCCGGTGATGTGGGTGTCCTTTGGACTGTTCGCGCTGCGTATTATCACGCTGATTGTGCCCATGTAAGGCTGGCCCTAAAAGGGTAAAAAAAGGGAGGCTTCCGTAAAGGGGCCTCCTTTTTGTTTTTTTGAACGGCAATGGTGTGGCCAAAACCGGGCTTGCGCCCTTCTATTTGCCAAAAGCGGCCTGCGCCTGATTGGGACTGCTGCGTTTCTCCAGATCGGGGAACCGGTGCTCAATGGCTGCCAAAGAGATCTCGATGTCCTCCTCCGCCTCGTCAGGGGAGAACGCGCCTACCGTGACCATATCCTGGGGGCGGATGGCATTCCAGGAGAAGGTGAGCCCCACATAAGGGGAGCAGCGCCCCGCGGCCATAGGCTTAATGGTCATCACCGGCTTTTGGGCGTTATGGATGATGGAGGCCACGGTTTCGATCTCTACCTGCATTAAGAAGCCCATGCAGTTGAAGATTTGGATATAGGTGCCCACATCGTAACCGTTTTGGTCGGAATAGACCACCAACTCCGGCATATGGGCAGAGAGGCCGGGCACCATGCCCGCGTCCCGTATCATGCGGGTGTAGTCGTCCAGCCGGAGGATCTGCCCCAGGTTTTTGTTAACCAGTTGCTCGGCAGCAGAGTGATGGATCAGGCAAAGCTTTGCCCCGCGCTTGGCGGAATCGCGCACCATCCGTTCCGAGGCCCGCCGGGCCTGGGCGGAATCTGTCACGTCCAGGGTGGGGGTGTCGATCATGATGATCTCCCGCCCCATATGCTGTTCGGTTTTTTTTCACGGCCCTGGTCAGTTCCAGGGAAAGGCCAAAGGGAGCCATAATGCTGTCTACCCCGTGGCGCAGATAGGTTTCCAAAATGGGCTTAAAGGCCTCCGCGCTGTCATACCGCCGTTTGATCATCTCGTCGGCCGAAACACTGGTATGGCTCCAGCCCAAAAGCCAGTTTGTCCCGATGAGCATACGGGACAGGGAAACCGTTTCGACTTGGGTGCGGGGGAATTGCTTTTCCATAATAAATTGCTCCCTTCCGATTTTTGTCTATTATAGCAGAGGACAGGGGGAAAAGGCAAGGGTTGTTTTCCCCTTTTATTCCGCCACATACTCTTCCAGGCAGAGCCCCTGTTCAAACATCGCCGTAGCGGCCTCCACACCCACGTAGCGGTAGTGCCATACCTCCTCCACTGTGCCGGTGAGGTCTGTCTTGCTGCCGGGATAGCGGAAGATGAACCCATACTTGTAGCTGTTCTCCTGTAGCCAGAGGAACACGTCGTAAGTGGCCCCCTCCACGTCTACCGCCAGGCCAAGCTGGTGCTCGCTGGTGCCCGGAAGAGCTACCCACTTGCCGGCCTCCGCCTTGGCCTCTTCCTCCGGGTACCCCTCTGCCATATATTTGCTGATTTCTTCCTCATAAAGCCTTTGCTGGGTTTCCTGGCTGCGGTAGCCGGAGATGATCCGGGGTGTTTCATCCCAGTTGCCCTCTTTGGCAGCCTCCAGCATTTCCATCAGCGGGCCGTAGATGCGCTCGTCCACCTCCTCCCCGCCGGGCAGTTCCTTGAGGTTTACCGTGTATCCCTCCGGGATGGGGTTCCAGCGGTTGACCAGACGCAGGTTCCAGTCCGTGCCGTCCTCGTAAACGGTTTGGGCGGGCGTTTGCTGTTGATCAGTTGGCGCCTCTCCGCTCGTCTGTCCAAGCGTTAAGCGGGGTAGGCCCTCCTGGGAGTTCCCTTGAGGCGCCAGTTTCCGTGCGTAGCCCATGTAGCCCAAAGCCAAAAGGGAAAACAGTACAGCCATGCAGGCTAGCCCCACAATCCAAGGTGCCAGGATGTTCCTTCTATGCCGCTGCTGGTACCTCCGCCTGCGTCCCATTATTTTCTCTGTCATAAGTCAAACCTCCTAAGCAAAATAATCAGCGTTCCCATTGGTATTATCATACCAGATGGGAACGCCCGGTTTTTTAATAGAAGATTGCTTCTTTCCTAAGAAAATCCTAATATTCGGCTAGGGCTTGTTTGAAAATAGAGGAAATGACGAATTTTTGGCCAGAAGGGGACAATTTCAAGGAGAAAACCGCAAGGCAATCTCGCGATTGACGAGGACTTTCGACGTAGAAAGTGGCCTCTTATGGCAAAAAAGACGGCGTTTCCGATTTTTCAAACAAGCCCTAACCTTCTTAGGAATGGGTAGGCAGGGTGATGGTAAAGGTCACGGTACTGTCCTGGCTGGTGGCGGAGATCGTGCCCCCATGTAGGGTGACGATCTCTTTGGCAATGGCCAGCCCCAGCCCGGCCCCGCCTGTGCCGGAGGTGCGGGCCTCGTCTAGGCGGGTAAATTTCTCAAAGATAGCCGCCAGTTTTTCCTGGGGGATGGCCCGGCCCTGGTTGGTAAAGGTAACGGTGGCAACCCCTGCCTGTTCCCATGCGGCAATCAGGATCTCTGTGTCCGGGTAACTGTAAGCAGCCGCATTCTTCAGCACGTTCTGGAATACCCTGGCCAGCTTGTCCGGGTCGCCGGGAATCACCAGGCTTTCATCCGCGGATAATACGGTGGTGTTGCCGTGTTTCTCCAGGATTGGCAGCATTTCATCCGCCAGTTGTACCAGCATATAATATAGGTCAATGGGTTCTTTCTGTACCACCATCTGTTGCAGGTTGTACCGGGTGATGTCAAAAAACTCGTTGATCATCTTTTCCAAGCGGTACGCCTTGTCCAGAGTGATGCGGGTATACTTGGCCCGCTGTTCCGTCGGCATATCCGGGGCCTCGTCCAATAGGCTCAGGTAGCCCACAACAGAGGTCAGGGGGGTTTTAAGGTCATGGGCCAGGTAGGCAATCAGGTCGTTTTTCCGGGTGGTTTCCTCCTGGAGCCTGCGCTCGTTTTGCAGCAGGGCGGATTTGATATCCGACATTTGGGCGGAGATCTCAGCCTGCTCTTTTGTGAACACCTCCATAGCGTCGGCGTTGCCGTTCATATAGGCCCGCAGGCGCTGGCTGATATCCGTGATGCTGCGCTTTTCCCGGCGCTTGGCGGCAAGCTGTGAGGCAATAAAGACAACCCCCAGCCAGAAGAGGGTGACAATAATAAATCCTCCCAGCGCGGCGGGCTTTAGGCGTACCCAGTCTATTTCTGTAAAATACTCCACCCAGTTCTCGTTCGGGTAATAATGAGACCCTACGATAAGGAAAGTTTCTTCAAACCAACGGACAAACACTCCGTCCAGCCCATTGTCCACCAGAAAATAGAGGGCCGAACAGGCGGCGAACCCGGCGGTCAGCAGCATAAGGAACTGGACGGTCTTGGCAACTCTATTTTTCAATTTTATACCCCACTCCCCAAACGGTTTTGATGTACCCGGCCCTGTCCCCCAGCTTTTCCCGCAGGTGCCGGATGTGCACCGTAATGGTGTTGTTGGATTTTGTATAGTATTCGTCTTGCCAAATTTGGTGGAACATCATTTCGGCACTGACCACCTGCCCCTTGTTTTCCAGCAAAATGCGCAGGATGGAAAACTCCGTGGGGGTAAGGGGCAGGGGTTTTTCGTCTAGCAGGCATTCATGGGTCTTACTGTTCATAAAAAGGCTGGCATACTCCAACGTACCCTGCTCCCCGGCGTCTGCCAGGGCGGGGTTGTAGCGCTTGTACCGGCGTAGCTGGGCCTTGACCCGCGCCACCATTTCCAGCGGCCGGAAGGGCTTGGTGATGTAGTCGTCCGCCCCCAAAGCCAGGCCGGTGATCTTGTCGGTTTCCTCCACTTTGGCTGTCAGCATAATGACCGGGTAGTGGTGCTGTTCCCGTATCTTTTGGCAAATGGCAAAGCCGCTGGTGCCTGGCAGCATCACGTCCAGTATGGCTAAGTCCAGTTCTGTGGATCCGATGCAGGAGAGGGCGTCTGCCGCTGTGTAGAACTTGTACACCTCGTAGTTTTCGTTGGTAAGGTATAGCTCCACCAGGTCGGCAATTTCAATTTCGTCGTCTACAACCAGGATTTTCTCCGGCAAAATACTCAGCTCCTTCCCCATAACTACCTTCATTTTAGCAGAATAGGCTGCCGGAAACCATGCCTTTTCTTTGAGAAAATGTTAAGGCTTTCTTAATTTTCTGCCCCGCCGGTTGCTGTTATGACACAGGCTACCTATCCCAATGCTCCATAAAAAACCGCGTTGACATGGACTGCTTGTCACTTATAGGGCAAGTATAGCATATAATGGATGTGTTGACAAGAACTAAATGTCAAAAAAGGTGATGGGATGTTTATCAACAAAGCTTCTGACGGGAAAAATAACCTCTGCGGCCGGAACGTAGCGGCAGCACGTAAGCAGATGCATATCTCCCAAAGGGAACTGGCCGGCCGACTTCAACTGTATGGGCTTTCCCTGGACAAAAACGCGGTCCAGCGGATCGAGTCCGGCCAGCGGTTTGTAACGGATATTGAACTGGTAGCCCTGGCAGGCGTGCTGGAGCTGGGGTATGGGGAACTGCTTTCCCCCCCATCCTAACCCCCCTATTTCACCGTAAAGTATTTAGCAGAATAGAGCAGGAGGTGCAAAGATGAACCCGGTTTTGCAAAACAAGCTGGAGGCATTGGAAAGGGCAAGGGATTATGAGTGCTGGTATTTGGTCAAACAGCCCACGGCCTTTGACAATATCTGTTACCTGGTTTCTTTCCTAAAGGAGTTCCAAGAAGAAAGGCGGGGGGAAAACTTACAGGGCTTTATAGGGAAGAAGGTGGGGGAGATCAACCGCAGCAAGCCGGATGTGGAGATCTCAAACAACTACAGGGCGTTGCGGGTGGCAGCGTTTTTCGGGCTGATCACCATGACCAGCGCTACCTATGAAGAGGCGGTTATTACAGAAACCTTTGAGGAGGCCTATGGCCGCTGCGGCGGCGAATTTGAGAAAAAGGGCCTGTACGAGGATATTATCCAAAGGCAGATCGAAAAGATGTATATCAGTTCCGCGGTTGACGAGGGCCATGCCGGGGTAAGGCAAAAGTACCGGTTGTACCCGGTTATGCTGCTGTACAAGATTTTGCTGGAATTAGGGCGGGCAACCGGGCATTACGCCATCAGTATGGCAGAGTACCGGTACCTGGTCGCCACCACAGAGGTGTTTGCAGACTTTTTGGAAACGCTGCTGCTGATCAGGTTGTTAAGGGAAGAGCCCGACGCAAACGCGGCCTTTGAGCAGTACCGCACAAAATTCGATAACCGGCTGATCCAGGCGCTGAAACAGTTGCCCACGCTGATAATCGACAGGGATTCCATCAAGCTGCACCCGGACGCCATCCCGGAAGTGGCGCGGAAGGTTTTTGCGTTTGAGAGCAACCCGGATATCTTTGTTACAGGGGATTACCTTGGTTTCCTGGCGTCGAAAAAGTCCCTGTTTGAACTGGAGGAATTTGAAAGGGGAGAGGCAGGGGGAACGGGAACCGGGCAGGATGAAAGCCCGGCAGAAGTAGGCTTGGACCAAGCCCCACGGAAGGGTAATGGGACGAACGTACTGCTTTACGGCGTGCCGGGGGCCGGTAAAAGCTGGACGATCGAGCATGAATACTGCCGCAAAGGGGCCCATGTAGAGCGGCTGGTATTCCACCCGGATTACACCTACTCTGACTTTATCGGCCAGATTTTGCCAAAAGTATCCCCCAACGGCCAGGTGAGCTATGCGTTCACCGCCGGGCCCTTTACCAATATCCTGAAAGAGGCCTACACGCACCCGCAAGAGGAATACATCCTTGTGATAGAGGAAATTAACCGCGGCAATGCCCCCGCTATTTTCGGCGAGGTGTTCCAACTGCTGGACAGGAAAACCGAGGACGGGGGTACGGACGATGACGGGTACCCTGCCGGCACCAGCGAGTATGGCATCACCCATGCCGGTATGGCGTGGGAGGTTTACAGAGATGAAACGCATAAGGTGCGCATCCCCTCCAACCTGTCTATAATCGGCACCATGAACACCTCGGACCAGAACGTTTTTACCCTGGATACCGCTTTCCAGCGCAGATGGGATATGCATTTGATAGAAAACAGCTTTGCGCACGTAGATAGAAAGCTGGCACAGGCAGCCATCCTTGACACCGGCATTACATGGCAGGTGTTCTGTACCGAGATGAACAAGATCATCCTGGGCAACCATGTCAGAATGGCCTCTGCGGAGGATAAGCGGCTGGGTGTGCACTTTGTCCAGTTAAGGGACTTGCAGTTTGATCCGGGCATGGGCAACCTGTCCCATGGGGCGTATGAGGCCCTATGCGAAAACGAGCGGGCGGGGGCCCTCAACCCTGTGGAAGAGGGTATGATAGCCGGTATCAGGAAGGCGATGAAACAGAACCGCCGGTTCCCGGAAAAGGTGATCAAGTACCTGTGGGACGACGCCTTTAAGTTCGACCGGGAGGCGGTTTTTGAAACAGACGCCTACCAGAGCCTGGAGCAGGTGATCCGCGCCTTTATGTACGCGGAGGGGATAGAACGGTTTGCTGTCTTTAAGGAGGACATCAGGGACGCATTGATAAACCCTAAGGGGTAAGGCGGTGGTTTTATATGGAGTTGGGCACGGCATCCCGTAGTGCTACGGCAGACGATTCGATCCGGCAGTATTGCCATGTAAATACCAACGAGGAGGGCGACCGGTTTGTGGGCATCCGGGCGGACGAAGGCCACGCAATGGCCTATTTCCCCATTGGCTACCGGCTGCCGGATACGGAGGGGGAGATCAGGGGCGATATCAGGCACCTGATACAGCTGCTGACAGAGTTTACGGCCAAAGAAGAACGGCTGCTGGCAGCCCGTGGGCGTGCCACGCCCCAGGCCGTAGAGTTCCCCATCCATGCCTACATAGCTGTGATAGAATACTACCTTTCCATGGGCGGCCGGTATTATGTGGAAACCGAACCCACCTATAAGGCCGGCGCTACAGGGAAAATAGACTGGCCCAAGACAGTGCGGGGCCAGGTGCCCCTGGTACAGCAAAAGGATGGGGTCAGTTCCTTCCTCTATACCCGGTTTACCGTAAGGGCTGCCAGGCCAAATGACGCCAAACAGATCACGCGGATCAACCGGTTTTGCGTGTATGAGGCCTTTAAGAAACTGGGCTGGCTCTACGCGGCCTTTATGCCGGAACGGCCAGGGCCGCACCCGGATACAAAGACCTCCATTGCCATCCTACAAGCCAAGCTGGGCAGTACGAATGATGACAGGAAGCGGGCCCTGTTCCAGGCTATGAAGGATATGCTGCAATTCATGGATGAGGGTGCACCGGACAGGCACCTTTACTTCGGTACGGACGCGTTTGATTATGTATGGGAAAAGCTGGTGGACAGGGCTTTCGGCGAGAAGGGTAAAGAGCAGTATTTCCCCCGCTCCCGCTGGCTGCTTGGCCAGGGTAAATACAAGGAAAAACGCCCGCTGATGCCAGATACGGTCATGATCTGCAACGGGAAGTATTACATCCTGGACGCAAAATGCTACAAATATGGCTGGACCGGCATACCGGACCATTTGCCAAACGGCTCTTCCATCAGTAAGCAGATCACCTATGGGGAGTATCTGGAAAAATATAAGGGCATAGACGCGGGCGCCCTGTTTAACGCGTTCATCATGCCGTACAATATGGCCCAAAACCCCTTTGGGTTTACGTCTGTTATGGGGAATATTGGGGAGGCAGTGGGGGATTGGCGCACCAATACAAAATACTATGAACGCATCCAGGGCATTGTGGTCGATACCAGATATTTGATGTACCATTACACCGGCAACCCGGTAAAGGGGAAACTGGCTTTGGCAGACTGCATTGAAACGGTTCTAAGCAAGGGCGCTGTCCCACCCCCGTGCGTATAGCGGCAGTTTATTATAGCCCCAAACAGGTGCCCCGCCTCCTGACAGGAAGGCGGGGCGCATTATATAGGAATAGGAGGCCGGTTGTGGTCAGATCACTTCCAGGTAGTCCCTGTCCGGCAGGGTGGGGAAGGGCGCGGTGGGTAGGGTCTGGTACCAGTAGGAAACAGAGGCCAGGTCTTCCTGTAGGGGGAGGTACCGGCCGCCGCTGCGCCAGCCCAGCGCCTGGATGGTCACCCGCAAGTTGTCCTCAAAGCGGATGGGGTCGGTGATATGCCAGCGGTACATCCCGAAACGGAACTGGCTGCGGTACAGGGTGTCGGGGGTAATTACGTGGTGCAGGCCCGCATAAGGCGTGGTGAAGGGCACATATTTGTCATGGGTAAAGGGGTCCTCAAAATCGTAAGAACCACAGAAGTAGTCCTCGGTACCGGTGCCGCAAATAGTGGGGTATTCCGTGTCCTTGTCCATATAGAACTTGATCTCGCCCTCGCCCCACCAGCCATTGTTGTTGGTGCCCCAGGCCATGTAGGTACCCACATAGTGCCCACGGCCCTTTACGCCGTCCAGCAGGGTGTATACCTCCTTGTAGGGCAGGGGGTTGGTGCGGCGGAACTGGGCGTGGAAATAGGCGCAATCCGCCGGTATGTCTGTCAGGGCATAGTCTACCTGGTAGTAATAAGTCACCGGGTCGGTACCGATATTCTCCAGCGTAATGCGGCAGTGCTTGCAAAAGGGCATCTGCCAGTAGCAGTTAAAGGCGCTGCCGGGGTTGACGCACACAGCCAGGGAGGAGAGCTGGGCATAGTGGTTCCAGGTAGAGGCGAAAAAGTCGCCCACCGGGCACTCTACCGAGGGGTTCTCCTGGCCGTCCCAGTAAAAGCGGAGGATCACATCCCGCCACAGGCCGGTAGGTGTCATCCAGATATGCTGGATGACACCAGGGCCGTCGATACTGGCCATCTCAAAGGTTTCGCCGGGTTGGATATGGACGTAGGGGTTTACCTTCCAACCTTTGCCCAAATCCCTGGCAGCCGCCCGGGCGTTGCCGTCCTCCAGCTCACACATACCGCCTGCGCCGGGGGCGCCGGTAAGGTTTTCGGGGCTAATGGAGCGGGTTTTTGCGTGGGAGAGCCGCGTCAGGTCGCTCATGCCGTTTACAATGCCGTTAAATTCCATATGCAATACTACACCTTCCTGAAGTTTTAGTTTCACAAATATGACATCGGTGCCATATATTCTATACTGGCATAGTACCATACCTGAACTTCCCTGTCAATACCCAAATTAAAAATTATGAAATATCCCAGCAAAGCATCCTTCACATTATGCATAATATCCAAATGCGGTGCGGCCCCTTGCCTTTTGGTCTGTAATGGGTTAGAATGAAAAGCGATTATCACAGACCAGTGTGAAACCTGAAGAAATGGGAAGTGTCACAGTGAGTACAATTTATGACATCGCGCAGGAAACCGGCTTTTCACCCTCTACCGTGGCCAGGGCCCTGAGCGGGAAAGGCTATTGCAGCGAAAAGGCCAGGGAGATCATCCAGCAGGCCGCCCAGCGGCTGGACTATGCCCCGGTACAGGCGGCCAAAGCCCTTAAGAACAAGCGTACCAAAAAGGTGATGTTCTGCATACCGGATATGTATAACCCCTACTATTTCTCCATGATTGAAGGGGCCAACCGGGTGCTGGAAAGGCACGGCTACTACATGGTGCTGGTGCACAGCGAGCACAGCAAGACCAGGGAGATGGGCTTTGTGGAGGTGCTGCGGGAGCGGATAGTGGACGGCATTATTTTGGGGTCTTTTGACTTTTACCCTGGGCTGGTGCAGGCGGTGCGGCACGCGCCGGTGCCGGCAGTGTTGACCGCCCTGTATGAGGGCGGCGCCGAGGGACTAGATTGTGTGTATGTGGACCAGATTAAGGCCGTATATATTGCGGCGGCAGAGTTGATACGGCTGGGGCACAGGGAGATTGTGTTTTTGGGGGGGACGCCCCAGGAACTGGCAGGCAGGGAACGGCTGGCCGGTTTCCGGCAGGCGCTGGAGGACAACGGGCTGGAGTTTGACCCGGAAATGGCCGTGGTGGGGGACTTTACCCGGGCCGGGGGCGAGGAGGCTTTCCGGGGGTTTTTGAAGAAAGAACGGGCTTTTACGGCGGTGGTGGCCTGCAACGACCTGATGGCCTTTGGCTGTATGAACGTCTGCCGGGAGAGGGGGCTGCGGATACCCAGGGATGTATCGGTGGTTTCCCTAGACAATACGGACTTTTGCTGCTGCTCGGTGCCCATGCTTTCTTCGGTGGATATGATGCAGTTCCAGTTGGGGAGCAACGCCGCGCAGTTGCTGCTGGAGCGGATTGAGGGGAAGAGGGACTACAAAAAGGCCATTGCCCTGGAGCCGGTACTGGTGGCCAGGGACTCGGCGGCAAAAATCAAGAAATAGCACCGATATCATATAGCAATGGTGCTGGTTCTGGAGTGAAGTCTAGGCAGAATCTCCTAAAAAATAATTTTTTTCAAAAAGTTTCGCAAAAGTATTGACAAACAAAATGAAATGACTTATACTACAGGCAACGAAAGTCATTTTATTTTTTGCACAAATATGACATCGATATCATAAACGGGTGCCAGGCGGTTATCGGGCAGGTATTGGGCAGATAACAGGCAGGTAGCAGGCCAATGGCAAAATGCCCCCTGTGCCGGGACTGCCGGGGCGGGTGTGGCGGCGCCACAAGGAGGTTGACACGCAGATGCATAAAATTGAGAAAAGGCCCCGGCTGCTGGTGGTTGGCAGCTTTGTGATGGACTTGATTGTTTCCGTACGGGAGCTGCCCGGCTCGGGGGAAACCATTTTGGGGCGCACCTTCTCCACGGCCCCCGGCGGCAAGGGGGCCAACCAGGCCATCCAGGCTGCCAGGCTGGGGGCCCAGGTGGACATGGTGGGCAAGGTGGGGGACGACGACTTCGGCCGCCGGCTGGTGGCCTCGGCCCGGGAGGCGGGGGTGGACATCAGCCATGTGGCGGTGGACAGGGCCCAGCCCTCGGCCATTGGCAATGTGCTTTTGGAAACGGACGGGAACGGCAAAAGCCGGAACCGTATTGTGGTGATACCCGGCGCCAACATGGCCATAGGGCCTGCGGACGTGGCCTTTTTGCAAGACTGCATAGGGATGTACGACATGGTGCTGCTGCAGCATGAGATACCCGCCGAGGTGAACGGGCTGGTGGCGGCCTATGCCGCTGCCGCCGGGGTGCCGGTGATGCTGAACCCGGCCCCGGCCGCAGCAGTGCCGGACGAACTTTTGGGCAGGCTGGCCTATATCTCACCCAATGAGCACGAACTGGAAAGCCTGACCGGCATAAAGGTGAAGGCGGACGGGGTGCTGGACCGGGAGGCCCTGGGCCGGGCCGTGGAAACGCTGCACCGCAAGGGGGCCCGGAACGTGGTGGTTACCTTGGGCAGCGGGGGCGCGGCGGTTTCGGGCGGGGGGGAGATCCTCTACAGCCCCTGCGTGGACGCCATACAGGCCGTAGACCCTACGGCGGCCGGGGACAGCTTTGTGGGGGCCTTCTGCACCGCGGTATGCGCGGGGGCGGACCATCAGACGGCCCTGGGGCTGGCCAACTGCGCGGCCTCCCTGACCGTGTCCCGCATGGGGGCCCAGCCTGGGCTGCCCTGGCTGGGCGAGGTGCGGGAACTGCTGGACCGGCTGGGGGATACCCGGATAGACCGGGGCCTGCTGGCCGGGCTGGGCGGCGGGCGGACCGGGCGCATCGGCGAAACTGCGGCCAAGGCCCTGGAACGGGGCAAGGAACTGGCCGGCCGGGAACTGGAGCGCTTTATAGCCGGCATGGATGTGGCGGGCTATGAGGCCGCCGCCGGGGTGATATGGGACGCCCAGGCAAAGGGCGGGCGGGTGCACATTACGGGCATCGGCAAGCCCTCCCATGTGGCCAACTACATGGCGTCGCTGCTGAGCTCTACCGGCACGCCCACCTATTTCCTCCACGGGACAGAGGCGGTGCATGGCTCCTGCGGGCAACTGGTGCCGGGGGATGTGGTCATCTGCATCTCCAACAGCGGCGAAACGGCAGAGATGAAATCTACCGTGGCGGCCATACAGAACAACGGCTGCAAGGTGATTGGGGTTTCCGGCAACCCGGAAAGCTGGCTGGCGGAAAGGGCCGACGCCCATATTTTCGCCGGGGTGGAGCAGGAGGGCGGGCCCTTGAACCGGGCCCCGCGGAACTCGGTACTGGCGGAAATGCTGGCGCTGCAGGGGCTGAGCCTGATTTTGCAGGCCCAGCGTGGGCTGACCCCACGGGAATATGTGCGCTGGCACCCGGGCGGGGCCCTGGGCGCCCTGCGGGACAACGAGCGCTGAAACGCTTAGCGGGCAGAAAAATGGGAATACTGGAAACCAGGGGGACGGCCTGGTTTGGCATGGATAGGCTCCCGGCGGGCCGGGAGGTGCAAGGAGGTGCACGGAAGTATGATCGTATTGAACAGCGGACGGCTGGAAGTAGCCATTGACCGGGACACCGGGGCCATACGGCAGGTGACGGACCTGCGTACCGGCACGGTGGTGGCCAAGGGGACCCAGCAGGAGGCTTTTATCCTGGAGCGGGAAGAGGGCTGCTTTTCCTCCGGCTACCGGCGTTTCTCTTACCGGGAGGAGCCGGGCAGGGTGGAACTTTGCTGGCAGCGGGAGGACGGCGTGGCCGTGGAGGCACAGGTGCGGGTGCGGGGGGAGGCCATCGCCTTTACCGCCAGGGCCTATGGGAACAGGGACTTCCCCCTGTGCAGCCTGGAGTACCCGTTGATCAACGGCATAAGGAGCATTGGCGGGGACGAGGACTACCTGGCCCATGCCTATGCCACGGGGTTTTTGGTACAGAACCCCCACGGGGCCTTTGAAAAGGAAGGGGACGGCCTGCGGCATATGCCCTACCCGGAGTCCTTCTCCGGGGCGTCGATGCAGTTTTTTACCTACTACACCCAGGGGCTGTGCGGGCTGTACTTTGCCGCCGAGGACGGCGGGTTTTACCAGAAGTGGCTGGATTTTTATAAGTCCGGCGACGCCCTGCGGGCCAGCCAGGCCTTTGGCTATGAGGATGTGGGGCCGGGCAAGCCGGTGGAGAGCCACTGGGACTTCCTGATGCAGGCCACGGAAGGGGACGGCTGGTACGAGGCGGCGGACCTGTATAAGGCGTGGGCCCTGGGGCAGGTGTGGTGCCGGCGGGGCCGGCTGCGGGACCGGCCGGCCGAAGAAAAGGCTGGCTGGCTGCTGGAGGATACCGGCGCCGTGACCTTTGGCATAAACGGGATGCACGACCGGGCCAAGTGGATACGCAAATACCGGCAGGCTGTGGGCGCGCCTTTGTTCCATGTGACGGGGCCGGACTGGCCACGGGTGCCCCAGACCTACGGCAGCGGTGTGCCGGGGGGCTACCCGGACTGGTTCCCCACCCGGTTCCACCCGGAAAATGTGCGGGCCTGGCAGGAGGACGGCGGGCATTTTGCCCCCTTTGAGTTCGACTTTTTGGTGGACCCGGAGAAGGGGGACAGGGAAAAGCTACAGGCCAGCCTGCAAAAATGGCCGGAGAAACCGAAGTCCCATGACGGGTACAAGTTCCATATGCTTTGCCCCCTTTGCGGGTACACCAGGGAACTGCACCGGGAACGGGACAGGCAGGTGGTGAAGGAGTGCGGCGCGGACGCCATGTACTATGACATTTCCGCCAACAACATTTTGAAAACCTGCATGGAGGAGGGCCACGGCCACCCGGTGGGGGCCGGCCGGCAGATGACGGAGGGCTACCGGGAAATATACCGGGACACCCGCCGGGCCCTTTCGGCGGACAGGGGGCGGTATATCCCCCTGGGCACGGAGATGATTAACGAAAGCCTACTGGACGTGCTGGACTTCTACCAGGCCAGGGCCAACGCCCAGCCCTGCTCGGCCTTGGAGCTGTGGCCCTACCGGACGCTGCTGCGGCTGAACCGGGCCTGGCTGGTGCCCATGTTCCAGTATGTATACGCCGGGTATGCCCCGGTGCGGATGGACGGCTGGGGCAAGCTGGCCGCCGAGGGCGGCGACCTGGTGTACCATACCATTGCCAAAACCTACCTTTGGGGCGGGCTGTTTGAGATCAACAGCGAATACAGCCCCATGGAGGTGATAGACGGGGCAGGGGAGAACAGCTCGGACGAGCATTACTGCCGGCTGGAGCCCAGGGGCTACCGGTTCGACGAGGGGATAGGGGCCTATATACGGAAGTTTGCCGCCCTGCGCACAGGCCCTTACGGGAAGTTTTTGGCCTATGGGGAGATGCTGCGGCCCCCAGAACTGGTTTGCCGGAGGACGCCCCGCACCTACCTGCAATATAACCTGAGCGCCGGGACCGCGGAGCAGAACACCAGCGGCGCCATTACCCGGAACAGCGTGGTGGCCCAGGCCTACCGGCTGGAGGGGGAAGTAGCGGTCTTTTTGGCCAACACCACGGCCCAGCCCCAGGAGGTGGCGGTGGATGTATCGAGAATAAAGGATGCGCCGGCATGGTTGGCGTGTTTAGACTATACGGACGAAAACCAGACGGAAAAGGTGGTGGATAGCAAAAAACTGGAACGCCTTACATTGGGCCCCTATCAAGTGGCTGCCCTGCGGTGCGCCGCGGGGGAATAACCGACAGAAAGGATGGACGACTTATGAAGAACACAAAGAAAACATTGGCCCTGCTGTTGGCGCTGGCCCTGGTACTGGCAACGGTACTGGTTGGCTGCGCGGGCGGGGATAACGGAGAGAGCGGAAGCAGCACGGTGGCCAGCACGCCGGAGGAGGACGGGAGCAGCCCTGAAGAGGAGGGGGAGCCCGCCGGGGACGAAGGCGGCGAGGAAGGCGCAGAGGGCGAAGAAGAGCCTGTGCACGTAAACCCATATGAGGGCACCGAGTACCCGGAAGGGGAAGAGATCGTGCTGTGGAGCCAGAGCATGGGCGACATCTGGGTGAATTTCTTCGAGAAGTCTGTGCATGAATACAACCTGGAGGGCCGGGGGTATACCATCCGCGAGGAGTTTATTGCCGCTTCTGCCTGGGACGAGCGCATTGCGGCGGCGCGGGCCTCGGACACCTGCCCCACGGCGTATATCCAGTCTTACAACCACATCCCTACCGGGGTGAAGGAAGGCTATTACGGCGCGTTTGACGACTACATGGACAGCGCGGTGTTTGACGATATGCTGCCCATTGTAAAAGAGATGGTTTCCATTGGGGGCAAGACCTATGCCATCCCCCTGCTGTGCGAGCCCTCGATGGTGCTGTACTACCGCAAGGACCTGCTGGAGGCCGGCAACTATACCGAGCCACCCAAGACCTGGCAGGAATTGATCGACATGGCCAACGCCCTGAAAACCGACGAGGTGTTCGGGCTGGAGATACCCGGCTTTGGGGATATGGGCTGGAGCACCTGGGGGATGCAGTTTGGCAACGCCGGCCACGGGCCCATCAACGACAACTGGGACGCGCCGCTGATTGACGACGGCTACCGGGATATTGCCCTGTTCTTTAAGGAGCTGTACGATACCGGCGCGGTGCCGGAGCAGCCTTTGTCCGGCTACACGGACATTAAGCCCTTTGGCCAGGGGGACGTGGTGTTCCAGATTTGCGGCTCTTGGGCGGTTACGGATTTGATTGACACCTACCCGGAGGTATGGGAGAACACCGGCGTGGCCGTGGTGCCCACCAAGGACGGCAACCTGGACAAGACCACCGCGACCATTGGCGGCTGGGTGTATGTGCTGGACTCGAAGGCGGAGAAGCCGGAGGGCGCGGCGGACTATCTCTCTTGGCTGGTGAGCAAGGAGAACCCCCAGCGGCTGGGCCAGTACTATGTGGACGTGAAGTTTGCCAAGGCCTCGCCCTTTGCCAGCATTGCGGACTGGGCGGCGGAGCAGGCCGGGGACGGCGCGGCGTATGTGGACGTGATCAACCGCATTTCCTCTTACGGCCAGCCGGAGGCGGCTTACCCCTGGGATATCTCGGCCAGGGTGGCCTCCCTGTTTGAGGACGTGGCCATGGGGTACGACGACATTGACAACGCCTTGCAGGCCTGCGCGGAGGATATACAGCAACTGATAGACGACAACAACCTGCCCGGCACAGACCCCCGCAAGTAACGGGGCCGGCGCTTACGGGACTTGATGGAAGGCAACTGAATAGGGTTTCCGGGGCCTGCCTTGCAGGCACCTCTGAAAACAAAGGAGATACCGGGTTTTCAGACGTGCCCTGGGCGGGCCCCGGACGCCTTTACTACCTGAAAAGGAGGTATGGGAATATGCGTAGGCCGGCCGGTACAAAAGTGCCCCGCTACACCAAAATGCAAAAGCGGGATATGCGCACCGCCTACCTGATGCTGCTGCCCGCTGTGGCGCTGCTGACGGTGTTTGTGGTGGCCCCCTTGGTGATGGCCATTGACAAAAGCTTTTACGACTGGAACTTTTACGGGAACTCGACCTTTGTGGGGTTTGAGAACTTCCGGGTGATTGTGGTGAACAAATCTTTTAGGCGGGCGGTGGTGAACGCCCTGAAGTTTGTGGCCATTTTGGTGCCGTTGCAGATTTTGCTGCAATTCGCCTTTGCCCACCTGCTGAAGAGCCTTTCCGTGCGGTTCTCCAACGCCATTAAGACCGCCATCTACATCCCCGGCATTATTGCGGGCATTGTGGCGGGCATCATCTTTATGTTTATCTTTGAGTATAAGGGCGGGCTGATCAACCAGATGCTCACCTCGATGGGCCTGTCCCGCATCGCCTTTTTGAACAACGGCTTTTGGGCCATGTTCTCCATTGTGGTGCCCACCCTGTGGCTGGGCTTTGGCGGGGGTACCATCCTAAACTACGCGGGGCTGATCAGCGTGCCGGCGGAGTACTATGAGGCGGCCTCTATTGACGGGGCCGGGGCTTTCCGCAAGCTGGTGTACATCACCCTGCCCCAGATGAAGAACATCTTTGTGTTGCAGTGCATCAGCATGGTGACGGGCACCTTGCAGATGTTTGAGGTGCCGATGATGATGACCAACGGCGGCCCCAGGGAGAGCACCCTGACCCCTATGCTGTACATCTACAACAACTTTAAGAGCACGGGCGTGAACATGGGCCGGACCATTGCGGGGGCGCTGCTGATTATGATTTTTATCGCCATACTCAATTCCTTTGTGTTTACGGTGATCCGGTCCGAACGGTCCATTGACGGTTAAGGAGGGAAAACAGGTGAAAACGAAACCTTTGGCAAAACTCCGGCGGGGCGTGGGCTACTGCGTGGCCCTGGCCGTAGCGGCGGTATCGCTGTTCCCCCTGCTGTGGATGTTTTTGGCCAGCTTTAAAAACAAGCAGGAGGTATTGGCCACCCCCCTGCGGATGCTGCCCAAGGCCTGGATAACCACCAACTATGAGGCCGTGTTGGTCAGCACCAAGAACCCCCTGTTCCATGCCATGCTGGTGACCTTTGTGGTGGCGGTGCTGGGCGTGGTGTTCTCGCTGCTGGTGAACATGATGGCGGCGTACGCCTTTGCCCGGCTGGAGTTTTTTGGCAAGCGGCTGTTTTGGGTGTACTGCCTGATTACCATGTATGTGCCGGGGCTGACGATCCTGATCACCTCTTACCTGGTGGTGCACTCGCTGCACATGATCAACACCATATGGGTGCTGCTGGTGCCGGGCATTGCGGGCGGGTACAATATCTTCTTCTTCCGGCAGTTCTTCTTGAACATACCCGCCAGCCTGGAGGACGCGGCCCGGATAGACGGCTGCGGGCGGTTCCGCATATTCTGGACCGTGTTCTTGCCCCTTTCGGTCACGCCCATGGTGGTGCAGGGGGCGGGGATCTTTATCGGCTACTGGAACAGTTTCATGTGGCCATCCATCACGGTAACGGACAAGTCCATCCAGCAGGTGATGCCCATTATCCGCTCGTTCCAGACCGACTACGGCACGGAGTACGGCCGCATTATGGCCGCCACCTGCCTGGCGGTGATACCGCCCATTGTGCTGTTTGCCATCTTCCAAAAGCATATTGTCAAGGGCTTTGTGCTCTCTGGGCTGAAGTAAGGGGAGGGGCTGTGGCAGTATGGACAGTGTAAACGGTGTGAGCAGGAAAGTGAAACAGGGGGTGGCCGCCATACTGGCTGCCCTGGTGGCGCTGGCTGCCGGGGGCTGCCGGGAGGCCGGGCCTGCCCCGGAGCCTACCCCCAGCCCTGCCCCGGCCCTGGCTGTGGCAGAGGCCAGCCCCACGGCAAAACCCACCCCGCAGGCCCTGACCAACGCCGAAAAGACCCGCCAGGAGGGGGAGGCGGTGGTAGCCGGGCTGCTGGAAAAGAACGTGACCTACAAGCCCCTGCGGGACCCGGAGGGGGCCTATACCCTGAAAGGGGTGAAGAACATCCACATGATCGGGATGGTGACAGGGGAGTACTCGGAGAACCGTACGGCCAGCCGATACGGGGTGGGGGGTACGGACCTGGGGGTGACGGTCAACAGGGGGGAGGAAACCTTCCTCTTCTTTGGGGATACCTTCCGGTATGAGGACCAGACCGGGAACTGGCGCAGCAATGTGGCCGCCGTGACCAGGGACAGCGACTATACCGACGGCATCACCTTTGACAGGATGATTGTGACCGGCACCGGGGTGGCCAAGGAGCTGCTGCGGGGGAAAAAGGCAGAGGGCAAAGAGGTGACGAAAATACCCACCGGGGCTGTATGCATCGACGGCAACCTGTACCTGTCCTTTATGTCGGTGCGGCACTGGGGGGAGCCCGGCGCCTGGGACTGCAACTATGGCGCGGTGGCGAAAAGCACCGACGGCGGGGAGAACTGGGAGATCCTGGAGGGGCTGGCGTGGCCGGGGGAGAGCCGGTTTTGCCAGATGTACCCGGTGCTGGTGGAGGATATGGTGTATGTGCCGGGCATTGGCGGCGGGCGCAACGGCGGCGCGGCCCTGATGCGGGCGCCTGCCGGCCGGTATGAGGAGTTTGACGCCTACGAGTACCTGACCGGCTATGGGGAGGACGGCACGCCTGTCTTTACCCAGGGGGAAGAGGGGCTGGAAAAGGCCATCGACTTTTTGCCAAAGCCGGTGGGGGAGATGTCCTTTTTGTACAGCGAGTACCTGGGGGAATGGCTGGTTACGTATATCTCCGGGCAGGATATTATTTTGCGCAGCGCCAAGGAGATATGGGGGCCCTACTCGAAACCCGTGACCATCGCCGCCCAGCAGGACTTCCCAGGCCTGTATGGCGCGTTTATGAACCCCCGGTATGTGTCGGAGGACGGGAAGAAGATCGGCTTTTTCATGTCCCTGTGGCTGCCGGTGTACAATGTGGCCCTGATGGAAATGGAACTGGAAAAATAAATTGCCTACAAGGCGGGCCGCGGGACTTCCCATGGAAGGGCCGCGGCCCGGCCTGTAGGCGGGAAACGGAGGTCGGTTATGGATAAAAGCTATACGGGCAGGCAGTTGGAGCAGGTCAGCTTCCCGGTAGGGGGCATGGGCGCGGGGATGTTCTGCGTGGAGGGCACAGGGGCCATTGGCAGCCTCTCTTTGCGCAACGCGCCGGATTTGTTTTATGAGCCAGAATGCTTTTCGGCCCTATACGCCCGGCGGGACGGGGCGGACTGGGCCAGGGTGCTGGAGGGCCCTGTGCCCCGGCGGAAGATATTTGGGGGACGGGGGACTTTATCCGGGCTGGGGACCAGCAACCAGTTCGGCAAAACCTATGGCCTGCCCCGGTTCCGGGCCAACACCTTTACGGGGCGGTTTCCCTTTGCCCGGCTGGCGTTTCAGGAGGAGGGGGCGCCGCTGGAGGCGTCGATGACGGCTTTTAGCCCCTTTTTGCCGGGGAACGAGGATGACTCCTGCCTGCCGGCGGCAACCCTGCGGTATACCTTTGAGAACCGGGGGGACAGCCCGGTTGAGGCGGTGTACTCCTTTCACACCGTCAACTTTATGGTGCACCCGGCGGACAAGTGGTTCCCCTCGCCCATACGGGAGGAGCCGGAGGGGACCATCACCCGGCAGGGGGGCGGGCTGCTGCTGGCCTGCCCGGCCAGGGAGGGGGACCCGGCCGCCTTCGGCCAGTGCCTGATCCAGGTGGGGGAGGCGGGGGCCCTATGCCATACGGACTGGTTCCCCAGCGGCTGGTTTGACCCCCTTACCATGCTGTGGAAGGGCCTGGCCGCAGGCGAAACGCCCCAGGGGGAGCGGGCGGACGGCAAAAGCCTGGGGGGCTCGCTGGCGGTGCGCTTTTGCCTGCAGCCGGGGGAGCGCAGGGAAATCGACCTGCACTTTGCCTGGTATGTGCCAAAAACCAACCTGCGCCTTGGCTATGAGGCCCAGGGGGGGCCGGGGGCCAAAGAAACCTACCGGCCCTGGTACGCCGGGCGCTTTGGAAACGTGGAGGAAGTGATGGCCTACTACCGGGGGCAGTTCACCCGGCTTTGGGAGGAATCGGCGGCGTTTTCCCGGGCGCTGTTTGCCTCCACCTTGCCGGAAGGGGCGCTGGACGCGCTGGCGTGCAACCTGTCGATCCTGAAATCCCCTACCATTTTGCGGCAGGCGGACGGGCGGCTGTGGGCCTGGGAGGGCTGCTGCGACAACATTGGCAGCTGCCACGGGAGCTGTACCCATGTGTGGAACTACGCCCAGGCCCTCTGCCACCTGTTCCCCCGGCTGGAGCGCAGTTTCCGGGACGCGGAGTTCCATGAGGACCAGAACGGGGCGGGGCATCAGGAGTTCCGCTCCTCGCTGCCCATACGGCCTTCGGGCAACACCTTCCACGCGGCCGCGGACGGGCAGTTGGGGGGGATCATGAAGATGTACCGGGAGTGGCGCATCGGCGGGGACATAGGCTTTATACGGGCATACTGGCCGTTGATGAAGAAGAGCCTGGACTACTGCATCGGCACCTGGGACAAGGGCCGGGAAGGGGTGCTGAAGGAGCCCCATCACAACACCTATGACATTGAGTTTTGGGGCGCGGACGGTATGTGCTCCTCCTTTTACCTGGGGGCCCTGGTGGCCATAAGCCGTATGGGCCGGGCGCTGGGGGAGGATGTAACCGGGTACGAGCAACTGTACCGCCGGGGCCGGGCGTACCTGGAAACCCGGCTGTTTAACGGCGCATACTTTGTGCAGCAGGTGGAATGGGAAACCTTACAGGCGCCTTTTGACCTTTCCGGGGAGCCGGAGGCCTGCCGGGCCCTGATGGAGCGGGAAGGGCCCAAGTACCAGTACGGCGCCGGGTGTATTTCCGACGGGGTGATGGGGGCCTGGCTGGCCCGCGTCTGCGGGCTGGGGGATATTCTGGACCCGGCAAAGGTGAAGAGCCACCTGCTGGCCGTATACCGCCACAACTTTAAGCCCGACCTGACAGGGCACGCCAACCCCCAGCGTCCCGGCTATGCCCTGGGCAACGAAGGGGGGCTGCTGCTGTGCACCTGGCCCCAGGGCGGCAGGCCCTCGCTGCCCTTTGTGTACAGCGACGAGGTGTGGACGGGCATTGAGCACCAGGTGGCCGCCCACCTGATGCTGTTTGGCTGTGTGGAAGAGGCAAAGTCCATTATAGCGGCCAGCAGGGCCCGGTATGACGGGGCGAAACGCAACCCCTTTGACGAGTATGAGTGCGGCCACTGGTACGCCAGGGCGTTGGCCTCTTACAGCTACTTGCAGGCCTACACCGGCGTGCGCTATGACGCGGTGGAAAAGACCCTGTATGCCAGCGGGCAAAACGCCCCGGCCTATGCAGTGTTTTTGAGCACGGCAACCGGGTATGGCGTGGTGACTTTGCAGGACGGCCGGGTGGACTTGCAGGTGGTGCGGGGGGAGATACCGGTAGAACGGGTGGTGCTAGCATAACCGGGGCGGGTTTACCGGCCGGCGGCTTTCCAGAATGCCTCCAGCGTACGGTTAAACGCTTGGGGTACATCCATGTTCACACAGTGGCCGGCGTTGGCGAAAATGGCCAGGGTGCAATCCGGCTCGCTGTTTTTCCACGCCCGGACCGCCTCTAGTTCCATGGGGACGTCAAACGCCCCGCAGCCGATGAGCAGGGGGTAATCCCTTGGCCCTGGCTTATGCCGGTTTACCAAACGGTGGAGCGTTGCCAGGTACCGGAACGACTTTTTGGGAAAGCGTAGGTTCATGGCGTAAAATTCGTTTTGGGCCTTTGGGGTATAGGCGGAAATCTCCCGGTTTGCTTTGGCAAACCATTTCACCGAGAAAAGCGCTTTCAGCATCATTTGCGCCTGTTTGGCGCTGTTTGCGCGGTTCATTTTGGGGTCGAACCGGCAGATGTCATACCCTCCAAAGCAGGCCAGGGAGCTTACGGCATGGGGGTAATGGTGGGCAAAATCCTGCGCCAGGACCGCGCCCAAGGAAACGCCGGCCATATGGATTTTGTCAATTTTTTCCGCCTGTAAGATGGCATAGATCCACGGGGACATCCTTTCGATGGTGTCCCCTTTTTGCGTGTGCAGGGACTGCCCGTGGCCGATGACGTCAACCGCCAGGATGTTGTAGGTGTGCTGAAAATACGCGAACTGGGTTTGGAACATTTGATGGTTGACAAAAGCCGCGTGGATAAACAGCACCCATTCGGCCTGCCCGGCGGCCCGGCTTACAAAATAGGTAAGGGGCGAGTTGGCTAACTTTCTTGGTTCCATGGTTTCCTACCTCCTTTTCTGGGGATTGCCCGGCGGTGGGGGGAAGAAATACCCCGCTCCCGCAGCAGCGCCGGATCTTCTCCTTCTTTTCTTCTGCCGTCCACGCACGGATAAAGTTGTCCAGCGAGGCGTACTCCCCCAAAATATTTTCCTTTGTATAGTCCATCATGCTCTCCTGCCGGAGCAGCTTGCCGTTGGTATCGTAGATGGAAACCGTTTTGTAGATGACCTTTACCGTGCAGCCGTTTGCGTCTACAACCGGCTTTTCCTGTGGGCCTACCGGGGGGACGGGCGGCTTTCCGGCACCGGGGACGGGTGCGGTTGGGGCAAAGCCGTCTACCTGCTCCACAGGGCCGCCCCAGCCGGGGTCTGCAAACAGCCGGGTCACTTTGCGGAAGTCCATCACCACAAAGTGGGTTTTCCCCTCCTTTTCCCGCAGCCGGGTACCCCGGCCAATGATTTGCTTAAATTCCGTCATGGAGCCGGTCATCTCGTCCAGAACGATCAGCTTTGTCATTTTGCAGTCCGCGCCGGTAGAGAGCAGCTTGGAGGTGGTTGCAATCACAGGTCCCTCTTTTGACGTGGAAATGAAGTATTTCAGCTTGCTTTTGCCGTATTCATCGCTGCCGGTTATGCGCACCACATAGTCCAGGTTTTCCCTGACCATGTCCGCGTTCAGGTTGACCAGTGCCGAGCACATCCGTTCCGCGGCGTCCTCGGTGGCGCAGCATTGGATGCAACGGTAAGCCCCCTTTGCACAAACGCAACGCGTTGCTTTTTTGGTATATTATATCATAGGGGGCGTCCTAAATCAAATATTTTGTAATATTCCATCAGGAACAAGCGTGGCGCGTGCTGCGGCCTACAGGTACGCCCGCTGAAAGCGTACCGTGCATTCTGCCCATCAAAAAACCTTTCACCTCCGCCAAATGAGAAAAGCAAGGGATACCTTCCCGGATAGCCGTATCCCACAGTATATTCGCTCCGAAGCCATGGATGCACACAGCATCCATGACTTGTTCTACGAACACCTCCGGATCAGTGTCCGCGAACAGCAGCAACAAATCCCCGCGACAATGGAAAAGCTCAAAGACCAGTGGGGCCAGATCGTACCACCCAGGGGAAAGCGGTCAATCAAAAACGCCGCATTCTCCACGTAGTAGCGCATCCCATACCGCTCACAAAGCTTATTCAAACGCCGACAGAAAGCCATCCCGCTCTTCCTTGGTATCGCAAGGATGGGACAGCGCAATCTTTTTCACCCTGGCGCGAACCATCTCGCAAAAACAATCGGCAGCGCCTAAATGGTAAGAGAATGTATCAATTTTCATGAGGAAGTCTCTTTCAAAATTTTGTAGTAAAAAACCTCCAAGAATTCAAATCCTAGAGGTATTGGCGCGCTTGACTGGATTCGAACCAGCGGCCCTTAGAGTCGGAGTTATCAGGCCGTTAAATGGGAAGGCCCGAAAACGCTGGATTTTGTCCAGGGCGCACAAAAAAGCCTTTTATTGTATCGGGGCCGGGAACCCTAGAAACGGCTGGGTTCCCGGCGATTTTATTGATTTTTCAAAATAGTAGTCAAACAGTAGTCAGAGATCCTGCAGCGCAGTCAAAAATTCCGGCAGCTCATCAAATAGGATAGTGCAAATCAAAGACCAATTTGTGTTGTCGTAATCATGAACCAGTCGATGCCGCAGACCGGATATTTTGGCCCATGGGATTTGACTATGACTCTGTTTGAATTCATCCGACAGGTTGTATACCTGTTCGCCAATATTGTAAAGCGGAGTTGTTATCGTCCAGCGAACCGTTTCCTCTGCCATAACTTGGTCAGCCGTGATGGATTCATCCTGCAGAAATGCCAGCAGCTTTTCCGTTGTGGAACGTATCTTCTCTAACCGCTGCTCATCTGTATACTTCATGCAATCGGCACTCCCTCCGCGAAAATGGTGTTGTAGAGGTCTGAGCCTGCCTTGATCTCGCATAGCTCATACACGTCCACATCTTTTGCTAGAGCGCGGTAAAGCTCATCTGCGATACAAAAGACATCTGTCGGCACAAAATGCTCGCCTCCGATGATGAGAAGGTCTATGTCTGACTGGCTATCGGCCTCATTTCTAGCGTATGAGCCAAACAAGATTGCTTTCTCGGCTCGGTACTTTTTGAGCAGAGGAAGGATTGCCAAACGGATCTCGTCGCCTGTTAGAATTTTGTCAGACATCGGTCCTCTCCTCCTTTTTAATGGCGTGGTAAACTTCACTAAAACATAGTATACCATAAGCTGGTCAAATAATCAACTGTCCTCTAACGCAGGATAGAGGATTCCTTTGATCAACACATTTCTGTAAAATGACAGCACAGTGGAATACCAATGAAAGCGGTCAAATGACTTTACAGTGATTGGAACAGTGATATCATATTCCAAGCTCACGTTGCAAGAAATATCAGTTTTTTGATTCCGATAGGGTGAAATATCAGCGGACCCACAATCTGCTGTCAGGAGAATATCACCATCAGATTCATCATCGAAATCCCCGCAAGCATATGAGCCACAGAGATAGGCTGTAATTAATTCGTTTGGCAATATGTTGTGGCAACGCTGACACACTTTATTCAGAATAATGATAGCTTTGGGTTGGCACATCTGGCTCCTTTCAGCCAGACAAAGCAAAAGATTTTTTGGAAATTTACGAAAGGCTGAAATACGCCAGTATTCCTGCGAGTTTCCACATAGATAAATTCCATTTTTGGCTGCGCCTGAAATTCAAAAGTTAAGCGCCTCATTCAGTATTGCTACCTGTTCCATTCTGCGGTATCGCCAACAGAATAAGTTTGCTGTGCTTTTTCTCGCAGTCCCCCTGTGCAAAAGTGTCCAGAATCAGGCCACCAATGCCGTACAGAATGCGAATACATTCGTTGCTGTCGATTATATTGTGATAGGTTTCTGTCAGCTCGCTAAGTCCCTCTGCGTTCTATACCGGTTCCGGGGAAATGATTGTTCCATAAGGAATGTAGGTTTCAAAGGTGGAAGAGATCGAACGGCCCTCTACCTCTTTTACTTTTGACCTTCTGCGACTGATTTTCGGTAGACAACAAGAGCAATCAAAGCGGTTAAGGTTTCTGCTACCCAGAAAGCATGCCAGACGCCCACGGCTCCCAGCCATCTGCTGAGGAGAAAGGCAACTGGAATGATGATCACCACATACCGGCAAATGGAAATGATCAGAGACTGTGTTCCCTTTCCCAATCCCTCCAAAGCTCCTGCTGAGGTAACAGAAATGGTGGAAACGATAAAACCACCGCTGATGATGCGCAAAGCGACCTCACCTGCATGAATAGTGGCAGCTGTGCCGGTAAACAAGCCCATTAACACTTCGGGAAATAGCAGACACACAATGGTTCCGGCTATCATAATAATGCCGCTCATGCACAGGGCAACCTGATAGATACGGCGAACCCTCTTGTGTTCTCCGGCACCGTAATTATAACCCATCAGAGGACGCATCCCCTGTACGATCCCGTTTGCAGGAAGATAGAGAAAAGTCTGCAATTTGTAGTAAATGCCTAGCACAAGGATGTAAACCTCTGAATAAGTAGCCAAAATAACATTCAGCGCTGAGATTAGGAAGGAGGGCAGCGCCAAGTTCAACGTGCCGGGAATGCCAATAGAATAGATCTTGCACAGGATGGTTTTCTCTGGTTTCATCCGTTTTATTGTAATTGATACAGGAAGGGGGCGGATCAGGTAGACCGCCACATAGATTATCAGAGTCAGTACCTGTCCGATTCCAGTGGCAAGTGCCGCTCCTTCGATTCCCATTTCCGGGAATGGACTTATTCCGAAAATCAGCATAGGATCAAGAACAATATTGGTCACACATCCGAACAGCAGACTGATCATGGTCACTTTCATGCGGCCAACGGCCTGAAATATTTTCTCAAAAGTCATTCCAACAGTAATGACCAGAGAAAAGGAAAAAGCTACGTGGGAATAGCGGATTCCTAAATCAACAATTTCCTCCGAGGTGGTAAACATTCTCAAAAAGGCGGGTATGATGGAGATGGATACAACCAGCAAGACGACACCATGTAGAATAGTCATTACCATACCCTGACTGGCCGCCCGATCTGCCGCATCCCGCTCTCCAGCGCCAAGAAATAGGGCAATCGCGGCATTGATGCCGATTCCAAAACCTACTCCTACCGAGTTGATGAAATTTTGTACTGGATATACGAGCGATAGTGCCATCATAGCATTTTCGCTGATCTGTGCTATGAAAAAGCTGTCTACAATATTGTAGAGGGAATTGACCATCATGGAAAGCACCATGGGTAGTGCCATAGACAGCATCAGCGGCACTACTGGTTTTTCTTTCATAAATGCTTCATTCATTTATATTACCATACCTTTCTACTGCGTTGCAAGGCACCAAAAGGAGATGAAATGTGGATGCCTATATCCATCTTGCAGGCTCTTATACTGCGGCGTGTTTTGATGATTGATAAAATAGTTTTCTATTTAGCATAACCTCCGTTTCAGACGCTTCTCCACAGATTTGAGCAAAAAAGCCACACAGCTATCAAAAAGATAACTGTGTGGCAAAAAGATGATTAATTCCGGAAAAGTCCACCCATATTTTACTGTGTGATTATATCACGTTATATGCCAATTGTCAAGTAGAAATTATTTGCGGCGGAAGAATCTTTCTCCGCCATAATTACTTTAGCCTTCAAAGATAGGAAAAACTGCGCGGTCCAGGGGCATCAGACCCCTGGTAGGGTTTGGGGCAAAGCCCCAAGGCCTTGCCGCAGGCCGCTTCGCATCCCTCTATTTTTTCCTACTGATTGGGACAGAAGTAATACCAAAAATAGAATCAACTATCCTTTTTGCCCACACATACCTCCTGTATCTACCGGCATAAAGTGCTTGCCTTAGTGACTCGATTGCCTTGCGGTATGCCTTCTCCGCCGCGCTATGCCCATTATAATTCAGCTGCACCGCCAGCTGCTGGAAGGTCATACAAAACTCATCGGGATTGTTCAACCCCAGGTGATACTGAATCAGATTCCGTTCCCTCGGAGATAACTGTTCCATAGCCTCCCTAAGACAGTCCTCTAAAAGTTTCTGTTCATACACTTTCGCCGGGTCAGTCTCAAAACAAGGAATACTCTGCTCCCACAGCCCATCCAGCGTAGTTTCCTGGAAAAATGTACTATAGTCTCGCAATAATCCCCGTGCAACTTTTTCAGACACATTCATTTCATGACAAATTGTCAAGAGTAAATCCTGTGGCGAAGTGTTCTCTTTCTCCATCTGAAACTTGGCTACCAGAAAGTTCACTTGCCGCAGTTGACTGTACCGCGCTGCAGGTATCGCCATTAGCAAAGACATTCGCGCCATGAAATTGCGCATGGTTTTCTTGACTATTGGAGTCACATAAGTCAGAAATAATGTGCCGTGCGCCGGCTCATAACTGCCAGCCGCATCCAGAATCGCAATGCTACCCTCCTGCACCAGGTCTTCAATTACATCAGGACTATTACTCAACCGCCGGGCCAGCTTGTAGAGATACTCCTGATTGTTCAGCAAAAGTTTTTCAATAGAATCTGCATCCCCACCCAGGACGCGCCCCATTAACTCCTCATTGGTCATGGGAGTCACCACTACCCAGGCGCTTGTTCGTTTCCGCATAAATCGCATCCTGCTCCATGAGCCGAAGATATTCCTTCATAGCAAAACTGTTGTCCAGCAGTGCTCGGTCGCGTAGTTCCTCGCAGACTTTCAGTGCCTCTCGCCGTACCTCGTCAGTGATCTTCCCACGCAGATGATGCTTGCGGATCGTTCCTGTGCGGGTTTTGAAGATTTGAAAGGTGGGGTGATTGGAGTTCTTCTCTTTCTGCTGATTCATAGCACCATACTGACGACAGGTATAGTGCGGATTTTGTGGAGCCATGCCATCGCAATACTTGGGCTTGCGGGCATCCAGTGTCAGAAAATATCTTCCACAGTTCTGGCACTTGCTTGGAGCGTGGCCGTGCCGCATTCCGTTGAGCAGGTCATATGTAAAGAAATCCATATAGCTTTCAAATGCAATCGTATCCAGGAAAACCAGCTTGTCCTTATCCTGTGGATCACAACCAAAAGAAAACCTGGAAAGTAGCGATGGGGAAAATGGGAAGTTCTCATCAGTGAAGCTTGAAGAAAAAATCAGGTTAAGGAAGTCTTCATTGCAAAAGCATTCACCGGTTGCAGTGGCAAAACTCTGCTCATCTCTCCGAGAAATGTCCCTTAAAAAATTCTTTTCAAGGAATATTCCTACGTCTCGAAAATTCTGAATAGCAGTGGCGGCAGATGCTGCACTTCGTATGTAGCGCCAGAAAAGACCACCTATCAATCCGGGTTTCAATAAACTTTCTATATCTGAATCGCAAAGAATATAACCCAATCCACGAATTTCACTGTCCGCATCCCATGAAGTGAAAGGTGGAAGCTTGCATAAAGTCCTGATCATCTCTGCAATAGTTTCCCTCAGAACAGAAAGCGGCAACGCCAAATTGTTTGTTTCAGGGTTCTTAAATGAAACGGAAACATTCTTAATCGTATCGGCATACTGTTTCAAGAGTGCAATGGACTCATCATCAATGTTAAGAGCTTCCGCTGCGAAATGTCCGATTGGAAATAACTTATTATTTGCAAATTGACTGTCTTTATAGATGCTGACTTCGGGACTGAATATAGTAATAAAAAGCTCTTTTTCTATAAACACATCTACGCCTCCTGTCCCATATGGCAAAAGCCACTGTCCTGCGATATTCACATTTTATCACTTTTGGAAGAATAATACAAGTAGAAGGACGAAATCGAGTGCGGCACTCGGTTCCGTCCTTAATCTTTGCGGAAGGAGGTGCGTCAACGTGAGTGTGACTTTGAATCTGGAATATGAATACTGCTCCCACTTTTCACGGAGCAGCCAATAGAAAGGAGGGCTTTAATGACCCAAATGCAAACCGAACTACGCCTTATCCGAATGTCCGAAGTCGAACTCCAAGAGGTACGATGGCTATGGTACCCCTACATACCGCAGGGCAAACTCACCATAATCCAAGGCAACCCCGGCGAGGGCAAGACCACCCTTGCGCTCTGGCTCGCCGCCATGTGCAGTCAGGGGACAGCGCTACCGGGAATGGAACCGAGTTCACCCATCAACATTCTCTATCAGACCGCCGAAGACGGCCTGGGCGACACCATCAAGCCCCGCCTCACGACCGCCGGTGCCGACCTCAACCGCATCATTTGCATCGACGAAGCCGAGCACTCCCTATCCCTTTTAGACGAGCGCATTGAGAAAGCAGTCAAAGCTACTGGTGCAAAACTTATGATTCTTGACCCGCTCCAAGGCTACCTGGGCCGGGACGTTGACATGAACCGCGCCAATGAAATCCGGGATGTCCTCAAGCAGCTCACCATCATGGCAGACCAGACCGGCTGTGCTGTTGTCCTGATTGGGCATCTCAACAAGGCTGTCGGAGCCAACAGCGCCTACCGAGGACTCGGCTCCATGGACTTCCGTGCGGCGGCTCGGAGCGTTCTGCTGGTGGGCAGAATGAAAAAAGAGCCAAGCGTCCGCGTCATTGTCCACGACAAATCCTCTCTTGCTCCGGAGGGAAGGTCGGTAGCGTTCAGCATTGAGGACGGCGCTCCGCGCTGGGTGGATGGCTACGATAAGGTTACCACCAGCGATTTGTTGAACGGTGGGCCGGCAGATTCTAAAGTTGACATAGCCGAAAAACTGATAAGAGATAAGCTGAGCAGAGGGGTTTCGGCTCCTGCCAGCGAGATGTTTCAGATGGCAAAGCAGGCTGGCATCTCCAAACGCACGCTGAAAATAGCCAAAGAAAATCTCGGAGTTGACTCTATAAAGAAAGGAGAGGGGTGGCATTGGAGACTGTCATGTTGAAGGATGCAAGGGTGCAAAAGATTCGGACTGCACTCTTCTATCTTGTGTGGGTGGTATGCAGTAGATTCTACATAGTGTGTGTACCTGTAAATATCTTCGAGAATCTCTACACCCTTGCACTCTTGCACCCTTGGGCCCAGGCGCAACCACAGCCAAGCAACAGCCGCCCCATAGTCGGCCCGTGTTGGCCCCGTGTGGCGGTTTTAAGGGCGAGGTGGGGTAGGAACCGCAGTCCACCCGGATAGGCCTGTGTGAGGCCACACAGGGCCGCTTTTGCGTGGACAGGTGCAGGCGGCGGTGTCCTACAAAAAACCTCCCCCTTGGGGGAGGGGCAAGCAGAGCGCTCGTCCGACGTTGTCGGACGGCACATTCAGCGGGCAGTAGCCCGCACCCACTTATGGCAGGAGCCATGTCAATGATTGGAGGAATTAAATGAGCAATAAAAAGGACAGGGCCTTCACGGTTCGGTTCACGGAAGAACAATTTCATCACATCGCGGAACAGGCTGACAGGGCAATGATGTCACCCAGCAATTACATTCGCGCGGCGGCGATGCGCGGTAAGGTCAACGTCATTCTTGACGGTAAAGTGGTGGCGCGGGAGCTAAAAGCCATCGGGAACAACCTCAACCAGTTGACGGTGCTGGCAAACATGGGACAGATCAACGCGGTGTACTTGGAGCAGGTGCATGAGGATATGAACAAGCTTTATGAGCGATTCTTTGCTCTGGCAGACAAGGAGGTGCGCCTATAGCTGTAGTTGAATTTATGCCATATAAGCGGCAATCCGTAAAAGCATTGGGCAGGGCGGTCAGTTATATTTTACAGAAACACAAAACGGTGGATGCAGATGGACGTCAGTGGGCCACTGGAATAAACTGTTCTCCTCAGTTTGCTTTCCAGGAGTTCCGTGCCACCCGCGCCGCTTATCACAAGGACAGCCCAGTCTGGTTCTATCATTACACGCAATCCTTCGCACCGGATGAGCCTATCACTGTCCAGCAGGCCCATGAATTGGCGAAAGAGTTTGCGGAAAAGGCTTGGCCTGACAGTCAAATTTTGGTGGCGACCCACATTGATAGAGAGCACATTCACTCTCACTTTGTGGTCAACTCCGTGTGCTATGAGAGCGGCTATATGCTCCGGCAGGGACCAACTACACTGGCAAAGTTGCGGAAACTCTCTGATGAAATTTGCTTGGCGCACGGGTTCTCGGTACTGCCTCCCGACCCGCCCAGGCATAGCAAGCAGCTCGGTACCCGCGAGTATCGTTCCATGGAGAAGAACCAGAGTTGGAAAATGCAGTTGATGATTGCCATAGAGGACGCCATGGCGGTGGCGCGTTCACGGGAGCATTTCATCAAGCTGCTCGAGCGGAAAGGGTACGAGGCCAAGTGGACAGACGAGCGCAAGAGCATCACCTACACCACTCCCGTCGGTATGAAATGCCGGGATATCAAGCTGTACGATGCAAAATTTTTGAAGGAGATGATGGAATACGAGTTCAAACTTCGAGCGGAAATCATTGGAAGAATTGGAGGAGCAGTCCCGCAGGCAGGCGAAAACGGCGGCAGAGGTAGTGCCTTGCGTGACGGTGACAGAGAAGAATTGGGCGGCACTGCTCGGGCTACAGCAGTCACAAATTCAGTTGCTGGTGGAGGTTCAGACAGCGGCGGCGCGGCTGGCGACCAAGGAGGAACTGGTGGAGTACCTCGACCAGCGAGTGCAGGAGTTGGAGAGTTGCACCCAAGAAATGCAATCGTCGGCGCAGAAGTTCCAGCGGGAGATAGAACGGTCTGCCTCGGAGATTGCGAAGAACCTAACGTCACAGGCTGGGAAAATGAGCGAAGAATTTTCGAGGAATCTCTCTTTGCAGGGGGAGCAGATGAAAAAATTCTCAGCGGTACTGTTCTGGATCGCACTGATTCCATCGGCGGCGCTGGTGATTTTGGAATTGATCTCGCATATCTTTCCGCTGATATTTCCGGGATGATTGACGACCGTCGTCCGCAGGACAGCACGACTATGCGAAAGCAGAAACATAAAAAGCGCGCGCTGGGTCAGAAATCTGACGAGCGTGACTTTGAGCAGAAGATGTAAGGGGGAATTTTATTGGCAAGTATCAAGCAGTTAGACGAGCACAAATTCAAAATTACTGTCAGCAATGGGTATCGTCCTGACGGTCGGAAAATTTCTAAGGCGAGGACGATTACTGTGCCTGACAGCGTAGGCAAGCGCGGTATTAGGCAGTATGTTTCTCATGCCGCAGAGGAAATGGAGCGTACCATCAAGCAGGGATTTTGTGAGGATGCTGAGATGACCTTCGAAGAATTCTCCTTGCGTTGGCTGGACAGGCAGGTGAAGTATGCGGCGGGTACTATCGCCAGCTACCGGCGAATGCTGAAAGTAACTTACCCATTTATCGGTGCTATCAAGCTAAACAAGCTTCGACCTATCGCGCTGGAGAATATGCTAGTGGAGCTTCGCAAGCGCAGTAATCACGGCAAACCTGTGCAGGAGGCTACCGTGCAAAAGTACCTAACTGTAGTGTCAGCGGTGCTGAGCGACGCCAAGCGCAACGAAATTATCCCGAAGAATCCTGCTCATATGATTGACCTGCCCGACACGGAAAAGCGTGAGCAGTTTATTCCTACCGAAGAAGATGCCAACCGTTTTCTCAACGCTCTGCTGGACGAACCGCAAGAGTACAAGATTTTTTATGTGCTGGCGCTCTACACCGGGTGCCGCCGGGGTGAGCTCTGCGCTCTGATGTGGCACGACTTTATCATGACTGACAAATACCGCTGTGTACTTACGGTCAGCCGTTCCAGGAGTAATGTGCCGGGTCTGGGTGTGCAGGAGGGGCCGACCAAGAATGGCCGCAGCCGTACCATTGTTATCGAGGAAGATATCACGTCGTTGCTGCTGGGGTATTGTGGTTACAAGACCGCCCAGGCTGAAAAGGTTGGGCGCGAGGTCAGCCCGTATCTGTTCGCCGATGAGTACGGCAATTTTATCCACCCGGACACGTTCACAAAACATTTGCGGAAGATTTTTCGAGAGAACGATTTTCCAGAATCTTTCCATTTGCACACCCTGCGCCATTATGTGATCTCGTCTTTGCTCCATCATGGTGTGGACAAGCAGACGGTGGCTGAAATAGCCGGTCACGCCGACACCTCGTTCCTTGAGCGCACTTACTGCCACCCTCAGATGGAATTGAAAAAACAGGCCGCAAATGTTATGACAGATGTGCTCCTGCACAGCGCGTAACAGCAGAGTGATGGACATAGGAGCCGCCATAGCAAGCGCATTTTGTTGGCGTAGTAGAAAGTGAAAACGCCCATGGACTTCCGGCGGGTAGTGTGGTATTGTGAGGTTGCCTCAACAGGGCAAATCGCAACAGGAAAGAGGTTATTTCAATGGCAAGCATCCGCAAACGAGGCAACAGCTACCTGATCGTGGTATCCATGGGCTATGATTTTGATGGCAAGCGCCGTAAACCCCAGCAGAAAACTGTCCATCCACCCGAAGATTTGACACCAAGGGCCAAGGAGAAATGGCTTGAGGAAGAAGCCGCTCTCTTTGAGCGCCAGTGCAAAAATGAGCCGCTCAAGGTTGATAAATCCATCACCCTTGCGGACTATACTGCGATATGGCTTCGGGAGATCGCTCCAACCAAGTTAGCAAAATCCACCCTAGCCCGGGACAAGCAGGATATTGACCGTTTCATGCCGTACCTAGGCGGTTACAAACTCACCGACCTAAAGCCCGAACATTTCAGGAATCTTTACGCCGAACTGCGTAAACAGAAGAACTCCGTGACAGGAAAGCCGCTCTCTGAATGCACCGTTGAGGGTGTCCACGCTTGCTTATGTGGCATCCTCTCCGACGCGATGGAGGGCGGCTTTTTGTCGCATAATCCGGCGTGGAAAACATACAAGTATACAGGCAAAAAGAAGAAAAAGCAGAATGTTGCCGATGAGGAAACTACACAGAAACTCATCGCCGCGCTGGAGGAAGAAAGTATCAAATATGAAACTTATTTCAAGCTGATTATCGCCACCGGAATGCGCCGAGGTGAGTGCTGCGGGCTGAAGTGGTGCGATGTGAACTTCAGAGAAAAGTCGATACACATATGCCGGAATGTGGTAAAGATTACTGGAGAGGACATCATCGTGAAAGAGCCAAAAACTGCCTCGGGCGAGCGCTATGTTTACTTCTCCGCTGAGATGGCAAGCCTGCTCAAAGAGTACCGCAAATTCTGTCAGCAGGAAACGGAAACAGTTGATGAACGTGAATTATCTGCCGATGATTATATCTTCCGCAGGCATGGAATGGAACTGCCAATGACACCCAGCAGCTTTACTTGGCGGTTTAAGCTGATATTGAAAAAGCATGGGTTACCAGAAAATTTGAACGTGCATTCCTTACGTCACACGGCGGCGAGCCTTATGATAGCTGGCGGCGCTGATGTAGCAACCGTATCAGGGCTACTCGGTCACTCACAGGTGTCCACTACGCTGGATATCTACACCCACGCCTTCGATGATAAGAAGAAAGCTGCTAGCGCGGTTTTACAGGAAAGCCTGGATATCTAGCCACACACCCGATTCAACAAAAAGTCCCTGACATCCGTAAAATGCGAAAAGCATGGGACTTTTTCTCTTTCAGCCAAGTCCCAGAGCATATTTGCACCGAAGTCGTGTATGCACACAGCGTCCAATACCCTCTCCACAAATGTTTTCGGGCCGGTGTCCACAAACATCCGCAGCAAATCCTTTCGGCAGTGGAAAAGCTCAAATACCAGCGGGGCCAGTTCGTACCACCAAGGCGCCAGACAAGCATCAGCGCAGTCGATAATCACCGGGCTGCCATATTCATCGACCAGAATATTCTCCCCGGTCAAATCTCCATGCACTAGCACCGTATCCGTCAAATCAAGGCTTGCCGCGCGCTCTGCCATCTCAGTACGCAGACTTTCTGGCAGGCGCTCTACTCTTGGATTTCCCAATGATCTACTCAACAAATCCACCGGCGGAATCAGTCCATGTGCCGGACGATTGAGCTTTTGGAGCAATTCACGTAACTGCTTGATAAATATTTCCTGCTGGTCAGGAGAAGCCTTTTCCAGCCAAGTTCCAGCTTCTATCCCCGGATAATACTCCGTGATAATGTAGTAAAAAAGGTACCTATCTTCCACCGAACCACAAGCAACCATCCGAGGTGTGGGGATTCCCCGTTCGGTCAGGACCCCGCACACCGCTGACTCATTGAGATAGTCCGCATGGGAATCGAACCCGGATTCCTTCGCTGCGAATATTTTTACCACATAATTACCCGCGCGGAACACGGCGTTTGTCCCGGGAGTAAGATTTTCAAGATTGGCAAATTCCAGCTTTTCACGGCAGAAAATCTCTTGCGCCAGAGGCGTGAATTCCTCGATTGACTGAAACACTTTACCCCAATCATCCCAATTCTTGATCGTGTAATTGAACAGCATACTTATTCCTCAGTCTCGCTATTTGCGTCCAACAAACGCTTGATACCTTCGTCTGTGTAGGAAAGCAATTTGCCGTACCGCCGGGCTATATCCTCGCGGCAATCGTCATAATTACCCGCCGCGATTGCCTTTTCCTTCTCTGCTTTCAGGCCGAGATATTCCTGCAACACCGTTTCGTCCTGATAAAAAATCACATTAACCTTGCCTTGATTCAGCGACAGGGGAAAGAGGTCCGTCAAAAACGCCTCATCCTCCACATAGTAGCGAACGCCGTACTTTCCGCACAGCGTATCAAACTCCGGCAGAAATCCGTCCCTCTCATCCTTGGTATCACAAGGGTGCGACAGTGCGATGCGTTTCACACCTGCGCAAACCATCTCGCAGAAACAATCTGCCGCACCCAGATGGTAGGAAAACTTATCAATTTTCATGAAATCAACTCCCATTAGCAATCATGATATCCTCAATAATTTTATCGAAAACGCACTCCCGTTCTGACGATGTATCGTAAACTGTAAAGCCATACTTTGTCAGGTGATTCGTCATAACTCGGTTAAATGGAATAGCGTCTCGTGTAACATAATCTCTCAATTCGTCCTCACTAAAATTGTATGTCCAATCGTCTTCTGTGTCGTACTTTTTGAAGTCGCTTACATACTCATCAACTGTCTTTTGGCCCTGCACTAATCCGATCAAAATGAAGCGGTCTTTTATCTCATTCGCCCCATATTCCTGCAAAATAGAGGTGATTTTCTCAAAATCAAAGTACCCGCCTTCCAGCACAAAAGCGTTGTCTTTTACATTGTGTGCACGGAGATTTAACTCTCCCGCAAATCCTGTATCAGACGAAAACAGGCCCAGGAAGTGGCCGATAAACGGAGCTATGTTTTCTGTTGTTTTATCCCTGTTCCAGTTCAGACGAATGTCCAACTGTGGGTATGCCGCATGAAATATAGCGACAAGTTTATCCAGGCTGATGACAAAGTAGCCCAAGTCTTCGTGGAGCCTTTTTGCCAAAGTGGTTTTCCCGGCCCTTGAGGGGCCGACGATAATAATGCTTTTCATGAGCAAGCACCTCATATCGGATATATTGTAAAGCGGTAAAGTTCGTATCGAACTTTACCGCTTTTTGGCGCGCTTGACTGGATTCGAACCAGCGGCCCTCAGAGTCGGAGTCTGATACTCTATCCAACTGAGCTACAAGCGCATATTTATGGCAACCGCAAAACCCGCGGTAGTCAACTTTGTAAAAATAGTGGTCAAACAGTAGTCAACGGCAAAAATTTTTCTCTCTCAAAACTCTGCCAACCCTACAAAACACTGGCTTTTCTGGCCTATCTCAACCGAACCGGCCTGAAACGTCGGAGTCTAATACTCTATTCAACTGAGCTACAAGCGCATATATATGGCAACCGCAAAACCCGCGGTAGTCAACTTTGTAAAAACAATGGCCCAACAGCAAGCAAAAACCAACCCTCGTAAACCCAACGGCGCCGGCAAAAACCACCTACCGTCCCCGGCGGCCCAAACCGCCGAAAAACACCTGCCTTTCACCATCTGCCTGCTATTATAGCACCGGCACAAGGCGGAAAATGTCGAAACATAGGGGAAAGTAAACTTTCCAGCCACCCGGCCGCCCCCTATATTCAAGAAAAATACGTGTCCGGGTCTACCATGTAATCATAAAACTTCTTCAGTACCTCCAGCGCGTCGGCCCCGGAGATCCCCCGGCTGCGCAGGTACGCCACCAAAGTTTTCTCTTCCCCGGTCAGCCCCCCCACTTTCTGGGGATCCACCTTGATCTTTTTCGGCGCCCGGCGCGGCTTGGCGCCCGGATCCCGGAAACGGGCTCCGTCGGTATGCCCTTCCTCCTGGAAGAACACCTCCAGCGGCACGTCAAAAATCTTGGCAATCCGGTTGAGCGTAGTGGGGTCCGGCGAGGTCTTGCCGGTTTCATAATAGGTATAGGCCGAACGGCTGATCCCAATAGCGGCCGCCACGCTCTGTTGCGAAAAGCCCGCCGCCAGCCGGTATCTGCGCAGGGTATCGGCCAGTAAAGCCGAACGATCCTTCGGGGAAACATCTGCCTTTTTCATGCTATGCATCTTCTCCTTATCAGCCCGCATAGCCCTGCTTTGCTTAAGCACAGTTGTTATTATAACCCGTATTCGACAAAAAATCCAGTACTTTTTGAGAAAAAGAAGTTATCGTGAATCTTCCTCACATTCCCGGCCTGTTTCCGCCCCAAAAGAAAAAAGTCCAAAACCCCCTTGACATTTCCCCCCGGATACGCTATACTAAGTAAGCAATGCGGGTGTAGTTCAATGGTAGAACATCAGCTTCCCAAGCTGAATACGAGGGTTCGATTCCCTTCACCCGCTCCACGAAAGTCCTCAGTCGATGATACAATCGGCTGAGGACTTTTTAATTTTGCCTATGAAAAAGCCTTGTAATTAAGGGAAAAGCGGGACGCAGGGGGTGCGGATATCCTCCGGCGTCCCGCTTTTTTCGTTTTGTGGGGTCAAGACACCATCAGGGGAGATTTGCAATTTGCACCCTCCCACTGTCCCAAGGGAGGGAAAATTAAAAGGTTGGGGGAATCGTTGAAAAGTAGAATTAAACTGGTAAATAATTTTCTTCTATTTTTATGAAGACACGATGGTACTCACAATCAGAGATGAAGGTGTCCGACAAAACCAGGCCAAGATTGCTACAATTATATGCCCTTAAATGCCGCAAAAAAAATTGTCATTTTGGGGTGGCTCCTTTGTTTCCGGGATTTCGGCAGCGTAGGTAGGATATCTGTCCAGGCGAGAAACACTCCGATTTTCTACCAAGCTATGTAACGATTGAAAAGCTATCATTACATAATAAGACTATCGATAAGAAGGGTTAGAATGTTATCGTTACTGAAGTTAAGGAATCCCTGATTAATTCTGGTTTTCCCAAAAATCGGGAATAAAATCAGAAAAACCTGATTAAGTCAGAGGTTCCTTAATGTTTTATTGAAAGAACATTCTTGATATTGAACGCAAAGTTCTCTGGAATTTATAAAAAAGTAAAGCTCTGCCCACTTGCTGGGCAGAGCTTTACTTTTTTATCCGCTAATAGATTATTGCCTGTTGAAGATATCCTTCGCCAACGGTTGTACAAGACTGCGGATTTTCTTGATATCGTCTGATACCGTCCGTTGCTTGAGACCCAACTCGTCCGCCATTTCCTGCTGCGTGGCACCGTCATAGAGCAGACGGAAAATCCTTCCGTACTTCGGCTTGATCTCGCTCAGTATGGCGATGAGGTCTTCCAAGATTGTCTCGTAGAGGATATCATCCTCAAACGCCCTTTCAGCGGCTGGCTCCGCTCCTTCATCCACCAAGAATGAAAGCGATGCGGGCTAGTTCTTCTCGCGGCACACCTCTGAGAACCGCCCACATTCTTCGCAGCGGTTAGACTCCGGGCAGTGGATCAGTTTGCCGTTCTTGCCCTTGACCATGCACTGGCCGTCCCTGTCCTCACGCTTGATCTCCGCCCAGACCGGCTCCATGTGCGCCTTGTACTCCGCCTCCGTTGCATCGACCATTACGACGCGGCACTTGCGGTTTCCGATGCGCCGCCAAGTAACGTCCTCCGGCTTGATTCCAAAATCGCGGATAACCTCATCCGTTACGGCCATAGGGATCTGGAACTTGCTTGACTCTGTGTTAATCTGGTTTACTCTCATAATTCGGGTCCTCTTTCGACCCTGTCTGGTCGAAATGAGGACCCCGTGAGAGCAACCGTGAAAAAAACGCAGTTGACCAACCGAAACGAAACCCTCATTTCAGCAATGGCCAACCATTCCAGTGGTCGGCTGTGTGTTAAGTTGTCTGCCACTCCGCTCTGGAATCGCCCGTGATCAGCGGACGAACTTCATGGCAGAGTAAACCGATTCTGTGCTTTTGCAAATTTGCCTTTGCGTTCGCAGTATCAAAATTTGCAAAGGTGTAGAAATCCAATTCGAAGTGTGATACAATGATTTCATACACTATACCCACGCCGAGATGTTGGTGACGGGATTCTGCCGAGGATTCCTACCAATCAGGTTTACTGCTTAATATTTTAGCAAAACGGCCTTTTTGAAAAGCGGACTGGATGACGCTCTCGGACGCTCTCGGACAGAGGGTGAATTTTCAAGCAGGAGGAAAATAGGGCATGACATTTTCTGAATTTGTTTCAGATCTTTCGGCGTACATTTCATTCGGAAAATCAGAGCGTGATTATTTCACAGAGCTTATCGGAAATTTTATACAAGATGCCGCAATGGACTCCTGTAAATTACTGAAGAGAAAGCCAGACACAAAATATCGATACATCAAAGGGGACCGCACATTTCAGCAGAAGGACGCGCAGTATCTTTATGATCATCGTGACAAAGACAAGTTTTCAACTTGGATATGGGGTCGGATGGCTGAGTCCGACTCCTACGATAATGTTGTCGCCTGGTTGGATGCACACGGCATTGCAAGCGACGATCCCTCAACTGCTTGTGCGGAATTATTGGAGAGCATAATCCTGGACCTCATTAACAGCACAACCGTTTCCAAAACAGCGCAAGAATCAGCAATTGATTTGAAACTGATCGATGACATCCAGGAAAAAATAAAATCGCTACCCCGTCCGGCTAATGTGCCGGTTCCTAAGGTAGCGACTTCAGACGAACAAATATATATTGATGAATTGCTTCTGGCATATGGTGATGCAAAAAAAATGACTTCTTTTACGGTTGATGACCTTCCATCATTTCCTGATTACGCAGAAGATTTGGATGACCGCCGCGTTGATTTTTATGCCGCCGAAACCATACGCCGGGGTGTTTTGGAGTTGCGCAGTAGCAGCCTGACGGACCAGTTCGAGGTGCTGAAGAAAGAAACACTTGATGGGGTGAAAGACACTGCAAAACGAATACACCCAAGCGGCTATGACCATATGCTTGCCGTAATGGAACAGGCTGTCATCGTTCCAGTTACGAATTACATACTCAGCGCATCACCATACTGGATAAGTGCGACAATCAAAAAGGGTGTGTGCCACCATCTCGTAAATGACGGCAAATTAGTATGGGCAAGGAGAAGAAGGAATCTATGAATGAATCAGCCCTTGGCTCTACCTTTGAAATATCTCTTCGTATTCTGCTGATGTTGAACGAACTGTCAACCTCGGCATTAGATGAGCAGCAGATCAGAGCGATAGATTTCATTTCCGTCTATGCGGCTGATTTCGGCCTTCTGGACGAAAATCTTCATGGGTACAGCAATTACAGATTTAGCGAATATCCCGCAAGAAAACAAATGGTGGTTTCTGCCCTAAAAGACCTTGTGTTGGATGGATACGCCCATCTGTATCCCACTTCAACGGGGTACAGATATTCCATTACAGAAACAGGTAAAACTGTCTGCGGAAAATTGACCAGCAGTTATGCCGAGGAATACATAATTGCAGTTCAATCTGTAATTAGCAGATTTGCCAATGCAGATGCCGAGGCCATGCTACTGGCAATCAGCAGAGTTACCATCCAGTCGTTGGAGAAGGTCGGACACGAATAGATTTTATATTGATAAACTCATTGCGTCTGGCGGAGGGCATAGGGCAACCATCATCGACTTTGAACCAGGGTTGAATTTTATCTTGGGTCCGTCCAATACAGGGAAAAGCCTCATGATGGACTGCCTGGATTATATGTTTGGTTTTTCTCCGAAGAAAAACTGTCCTTCAAAAATTGTGGACAGCAACTATGGTTATGAGCGGATTACTCTCCATTTGGTGACGAACAAAGGAACTGTCGTTTTTGAACGCAAAATTGGCGACACAAAAATTACCGTCAGCGGTACTGATCCCACTGTCGATCACGGATCGTATAGCATAGGGCATACCGCAAAAAAGAACATTAACTCCGTGTATCTCCATTTGCTCGGAATTGACGAGCCGCATTCCGTGCGTTCCGCAGAAAAGGGTTCTAAAACACAGGATTTAACTTGGAGAAGTATGCTCCACTTGTTTTTTATCAAGCAAGGTGATGTTGCAAGAGAAAGTTCTGCGTTGTTGGCTCCCGGCAGTGTTGGGCATACGGCATCTGCCGCTGTCCTGCTGTATCTTTTAACCGGGCAGGACGCAAATGATCTCGCTGCAGATGAAGACCCAAAAATCAGTGCGGCAAAGAAAAAGGCCCTCATCGGCTACATCCAGGAAAAAGTCGAAGAATTTACAACCAGACGTGAAAAGCTGGAAGAAACACTTGTTTCCTTTAATATCACGGACACTCGCTCAAGCGTTGAACAGGTTCGGAAGGAAATTGCAGAACTGCAAGCCCAATTGGATGCTGCCACCAAAGAAAGCCAGCAGATAATGTCGCAAATCTATGAGTGGAACGGCAAACTTTCTGAATCCAGAACTGTTGGGCACAACTTCTCCGTCCTGCGCCAACAGTACCAATCCGATATAAGGCGAATTGGATTCATTGTTGACGGTGCAGCGAGTATCTCGCCCGTGCGCAAAAAAATAAAATGCCCCATTTGCGGCGAAGAAACAGAGCGAGTTCAAGACAATTCTTTCATTGATGCATCGGCAGCGGAACTTGAAAAAATCAAAAGGCATCTTTCCGAACTTAGTGATGCGCAGCACAGCGTTGAGCGTCAACAGGAAACCATAATCGCAACGATCCGCACATTGGAAGAAAAGAAGGATACAATCGACAGCCTGATTACCGATCAGTTGCAGCCGCGATTATCCTCTTTCAAGGAGAAACTTGAACAGCAGCTTAAGCTGGTACGCCTATCAAGCGAATTAGAGGTTGTCCGCCAGAACGAAGACCAGTACAGAAGCGATCTGTTCAGCAAGGAAACTGAAGAAACGCCGGAAGCCTCGAAGTATAATATCTTTGAGGACTATGAATATGATATCATTCACGGCCTTGAAGAAAAGCTAAAAGAAATTCTAAGTGTTTCAAAAATCGGCGGTGCAGCTACAGCCAGACTCAACATGGAGAACTTCGATATTGAGATTGGTGGGTTCAAGAAGTCAGTTTCAATGGGTGGCGGATTCTGCGGAATACTGAACACGATCACCACGCTGGCGATGAGCGCATATCTTATCGAACTCAATAGGAAGGCCCCTGGTTTCTATGGCGTGGACTCTTCATTGACACAGTTGTCCGAGGCGGAGCATAAGGAGCAGAGCGATACCATAAAGCAGAACTTCATCGAATACCTTATCGCTCATGCACACGAGCGGCAGGTCATCATCGTGGAGCAGACAAAGCGTATGCCTTTCGTTTCTAACGAGGATGAGGAAAAAGGTGTCCATGCTATTCAGTTTTCCAGGAATAAAGAAGAAGGTCGGTACGGATTCTTGAACGAAGTTTATAATCCGGAGGATCAATAATCCTCATTCATTGCTTTTATGCTCAAAACTTAGGAGGCAAAAAATGCGTATAAGTTATAACAAGTTGTGGAAAATGTTGATTGACAAGGAAATGAACAAACATGACCTCGCAGAAAAAAGTGGTGTGAGTTCGGCTTCTATTGCAAAACTAAGTAAAGGTGCGAATATCACCACAGACATTCTTCTCAAGATTTGCGAGGCGATGGACTGCACCCTGATGGACATTATGGAGACAGTTAAAGAATAAATATGGAGGCAGCTATGGATTACATATTAAATAGAAATATTACCATTGTGGATAAGGAACGCAAAAAGCACTCTAAAGCATCCGAGGAATATGTTCATGTCAGGTTTGACTACCCGGATACGACTTGGGATGGCTGGGTCCCTGTTGAATATAGGAGAACAGGCATCTTTATCAAGCAAGGAGAGGTCGATAAGCTCACCGCATATCTCAATAAGGTATATGAGCAGATGAACCCCATAAATTTTCAGTCGTGGTTGAAGAAACAGGAAAAATTCTGGAGAGAAGAAAAACCTAACGCAGGAACAACAAAAGCTTTTTTTGACAGCCTTGTTAAAGGTGGATGGCAGTGCGTTGAATGTACACTACCCAAAAATCCTAACTGGGCACGAAGAATACAAGACCTAAAAGAATTCGGCTATACCCTTGCCACAGATACAAAACGCTTCTGTCCAACCTGTGGAGAAAACAAAACGCATTTGATTCTTTTACCCATTGAAAGAGGAAACGTTGAAGGTAACGGATATGAGACTTGGTCACCTGCTTTAAGAAAAAGAATCATTCAAGTTTTGGGTAGCATTGATGTGTATGAAGGAACATTTTCTGCACACTGTCTTCCTGATCACAAATTTTCTGAAATTAGATGGGATGAAAACACTAAGGTCGAGGATCCTGACACTATGTCTGACGAAGAAATAAGAGCTAAGTTTCAGCTACTCACAAACCAGAGGAATCAACAGAAACGTGAAGTTTGCAGAACCTGTTTTCAAACAGGAAAGCGTGGCTGCATCTACGGTATTCCATTCTACTACGAAGGCGACGAAAACTGGGACGTTTCTATTCCCCCAAAGGGAAAAGATGCAGAGAAAGGTTGCATCGGTTGTCCCTGGTACGATATTGCCGAGTGGAAAAGGCGGCTTTTAGAAAAGTTGGGAGGAGATATAGATGAGAACTAATGAATTTGAGAACCTTCTGACAGATGGTTCTCTTCAAAAAGAGTATTTCCTTGTTTTAAGGGATAGGCAATGGCATTGCCGTGATTGCGCTGGGAGACAAATCGGCTCAACTCAAATTGCGGGTGGTGGGGGCATCCAAGGTTTGCAGAGAGGAACAAAGTCACGACCGGGAATCATTACTGAGACAAAACGCAAGTATTGCGATATATGCAGTAAAACCTCAACCTGGGATAGATGGACAGGTAAATTTACAGAATCAAGTTCTGCATCTGGATTGCCCAGAAAGCTGCAAACTCAGATTTTTGAGCATTATGATTATACAGATTCGATTGAGCAGCGTCGCCGTCAGTCCCATGAATTAGTGATTGACCATAGATTTCCGATGGAGCGTTGGGGAACCTCCGAGGAAAAGAATCCCACACATATGACCGCTCAGGAGATCGAACATAAATTTCAGCTTTTGAAGAAGGATGCATCTGGAAACCATAACCTCCTCAAATCGAGGGCTTGCGAACGGTGCATTGCCACTGGTAAACGTGGATATCCATTGGGGATTAAATTCTACTATGCTGGTGATGAAAATTGGCCTGCGGGCTGTCCTACCAAGGGGCCTGAAGCGGAACGTGGATGCTATGGTTGTGGCTGGTACGATTTTGAGGCTTGGCGTACCGCACTTAACCAGTTGACCGATGAGAATTAAGGGAAAGATTGTTGATAATATAACTTGATAAATGGGTACTTATTAGGTAATATGAAAAGACATTGAACCCTTTAGATAGAAGGAGCTTTTGCCTATGATTTTTAAGTCAGTGGGAAGTATCTGCTCTGGTATAGAGGCCGCATCTGTTGCATGGGAACCGCTTGGAATGAAGTTTGAATGGTTCTCCGAGATAGCTGACTTTCCATGCCGTGTTTTAAAAGAGAAATATCCCAATATACAAAACTTAGGAGACATGAACAATATTCCCGATAAAATTGAATCAGGAGAGATTATTGCCCCTGACTTGATTTGCGGAGGAACACCGTGCCAAGCATTTTCACTTGCTGGATGGAAAAATGGTTTAAATGATGATCGAGGAAATTTAACTCTTTGCTTTGTTGACATCGTAGATTCAAACGACAAGAAACGACAAGAAGAAGGAAAAGATTCTTCCATTGTTTTCTGGGAAAATGTAGAGGGTGTCCTTACAGACAAAACTAATGCTTTTGGGTGCTTAGTTTGTTCTTTAGCTGGATTTGATGATGTCATTGAATTAAAACGTTGGCCAAACGCTGGTGTCATACACGGAGTAAAAAGAAATGTGGCATGGAGAGTATTAGACGCAAAATACTTCGGCTTGCCACAGCAAAGAAGGCGCCTATACCTTATGGCAGGCGGGAAAAATTTCTTCCCTGAAAATGTGCTATTTGAATATCATACAGAGGCATTAGAAGATTACCCATCTACACCATTGACCTTTGAAAAAGACGGGCATAGGTTTGAGGTTTTCAGAGAGTATACCGATTGTCTTTATTCTGCATACGGAACAAAATGGAATGGTAATGCCGCCGCCCATAACGGCTCACTATTTATTGTTCAAGATGACCGAATACGCCGCCTTTCGCCGCTTGAATGCGAAAGACTTATGGGATTTCCTGATAATTACACAGATTTATCGGCAGCAAAGAAAACCAACCGATATCAAGCTATTGGAAATTCATGGGCAGTTCCTGTTGTAAAATGGATAGGGAAAAGGCTCGTTGAATATTCCGGCGATTCAATAAAATTGGATAAAAAAAGAGAGTTTTTGCTTGCGCGAACTACAGAGCTGCCAGGGCAAGGTTTTTTCGTAGATTTTGGAAAGGATATTGCTGAAATTGGCGCTGAATATGCACTCAATTGCACTGCGACACCTGAAATCTGCAAATTTAAGGACATGAGTGCTATTGTTTCTGCAGATGCCCCCAAAGATATTTACATATCGCCTGTTGGATGCTTCGGTATTATCCGAAGAAAACAAGAGCGAAATCTCAAAATCAATATTCGTTTGGAGGAAGTATTGTTGTTAATATCTTCGCAGATGTCTGCTGAGGAAATTGAGAAACGGTCCCGTATTCAAAAACGCGGAAGATTTAGTGATCCTCTGGCCCTTGATATGACTGAAGAATCGTCGAATTCAATGAAATTATCTGGTCCAGAAGAGACAACTCAACCAGTTGCAACATCAAATATGATGCCTTAGAGGAAAGAAACAGATGATTCAATTTCAGTAAAGGGAGAAACAGTCCAGTTAACACTGTTTGACTTTTTGAAAGCATAAAACAAAGGCGATGCTTATCATCACGATAGGCACCGCCCTTTTTCAGTCTTTCTTATAGAACATGGTTTCGTAGCCGTCCGCCCGGAGATTGCGTCCGCTGATCCACGGCGGCGTCCTTCCCATCTGCTCACAGACGGCATCCAGGGATATATCCATACTGCACTCGATGATGAGTTCGTCATGGACGTGACCGCAGATGAAGCAGTGCGAGATCGTTCTCATGGCATACATGAGTATGTCCCTCGAAACTGCCTGGACGATGTTTTCCACGAACTTGGGACCGTAGGATTCGATACACTCCCATTTCTTAGTGCTGCCTACACCCTCATAGGTGACGGAATCGCCGCCGAACTGATTGATCCCCATCTTCGGCTTTACATAGCAGAGCTGCCGCCCGGAGGGCAGGACGATGAAAAGCATACCGCTGCGGTAATATGCTACCTACCGAAGGAGGTGTCCCATGAACAAGCACATTTTCGACATCACCCCAGCGCCAAAAGAAAGCGTCCGAAAACGGCGGGTAGCGGCATATGTCAGGGTGTCCTGCGGCAAGGACGCCATGCTCCATTCCCTGGCGGCGCAAATTGACTATTACCGCGATTTCATTCGCAACGATCCAGACTGGGACTTCGCCGGGGTCTATGCGGACGAGGCCAAGACGGGTACGAAAGAGGACCGGGAGCAGTTCCAGCGGCTGCTGGCGGACTGCCGCGCCGGGGCCATCGACATGGTGGTCACCAAGAGCATTTCCCGCTTCGCTCGGAACACTGTCACCCTGCTGGAAACCGTGCGGGAGTTGAAAGCCTTGGGTGTGGAAGTCTGGTTTGAAGAACAGAATATCTACACATTCAGCGCCGATGGCGAGATGGCGCTCACCCTTCTGGCATCCTTCGCCCAGGCGGAGAGAGCGGTTCCATCCTGAAGATCAATCGCCAGTATGAAGAATATGTGGCCCACTATGACGCGCTCCAGCAGGAGAAACAGGAGGCCAGCGCACAGATCGCCCTCTGCGCCGCCAAGCGGGTGCAGGTAGGCGCGTTCCTCGCCGAGTTGGAAAAGCGAAAAATGCCGCTGACCAAGTTCGACCCGCTGGTCTGGCAGGCCACCCTCAATTATATGAAGGTAAACCCGGACTGCACCGTGACCTTCGTGTTCCGGGACGGGACAGAGGTCTCCCGGCCTATCGAGCCTGGTGTGCGCCAGTACAAAAAGCGCAGGGGAACGGGGGAAAGTTCCGATGGCGAATGAGAAAACAGTCACACCCATCTATCAGAAGCTGCCGGAAAAGGGTGTCCTGCGGGTCGCGGCCTACTGCCGGGTGTCCAGTAGCCAGGATGAGCAGCTCCACAGCCTTGCCGCCCAGATCAGTCACTACACACAACTCCTCTCCGGGGATGCGTCCTGCCAGTTTGTGGGCATCTACGCCGACAGGGGTATTTCCGGCACCCAAGTGAAAAACCGGGCGGAGTTCCTGCGGCTCATGGAGGACTGCCGTGCGGGGCTGGTGGATCAAATCATTACCAAGAGCGTGTCCCGGTTCGGCCGCAACACCGTGGACACGCTCCTCTATACCCGCGAACTGCGGGGCCTGGGCATTGATGTCTACTTTGAAAAGGAACATCTGCACTCCTGTTCAGCGGAGGGCGAACTGATGCTGACCCTCATGGCGGCGCTGGCGGAGTCCGAAGCCGAGAATATGTCCGAGAACATCAAGTGGGGCAAGCGGCGCAGATACGAGAAGGGCCGCGTGGAGAGCCTTGCCCTCGCCAACCTCTACGGCTACCGCAAAGACGGCGATGCGCTGGCTATCGTCCCAGAGGAAGCGGCGGTCATCCGGCGTATCTACTCCGAGTTTCTGGACGGCTTGAACTATGAGCAGATCTCCCAAGGGCTGAACGCGGACGGCATCCCCACCCGGCGTGGAAACGATGTGTGGTTCAACCGCACCGTGATGAACGTTTTGACCAATGAGAAATATATGGGGGACTGCCTGTTTCAAAAGACATTCCATATTGATCCGATTTCCCACAAAAAAGTTCCCAACAAGGGCCAGTTGCCCCAATATTATCTGGAGGACTGCGTTCCGGCCATCGTCTCTAAGGAGGTCTGGAAGTTAGCGCAGTTAGAGATACAGCGCCGTCAGACCTGGAAACCCATGTCCTCGGTGGAGCTGCCCTTTAAGAACCGCATCGTCTGTGGCTCCTGCGGGAGCGGCGTGGTGCAGTATTATGCCAAGCGCAAGAGTGGCACCCTTGAAACCATGTGGCGCTGCGGGCGCTGGCGCAGGGAGAAAGCCAAAGGCACGGGCCTTCCGCCCTGCGCACAGACAAAGCTCCCGCTGGATACCCCGGAGAAAGCCTTCGTCCGGGCGTGGAACCTGGTGGTCAGCAAAAAACTGCAATACGGCGCGACTCTGCGCCGGAGAGCGGAAAGCGCAGAGGATACGCTTACCCGCTACCGGGCAAAGGAAATGCTTCGGCTTCTTGATGAAGTGGGCAAGTTGGCAGCATTCAACTACTATTTTTCTCTGAAGGTGCTGGATCACATGGAACTCATGCCGGACGGGAAACTGGCAATAATCTTTCTGTCTGGGGTACGGCTGACGGTCTGACGGCACTCAGCGTGGGAGCGGGATCACCGGCACCCCGCACAGACTTGCATACTCTATCGTGTTCCGCGTCCCACTGGGCTGGCCATTGTAGACGGCGATCACCCGCGCCGAGTGGTCTACCATCCACTCATTTCGCCGCTGGAAACAATCTTGGCTGTATCCGGGACAGATGAACCGCACCAGGTCGGACTGCTCCATTACCCGGCGGTACCGCGCCTGCCACTCCCGGCTCCAGCGGCTCTCAAAGCCCCGGTAGGGGCTGGCGCAGATGAGCCGTACCGCCGCCCCCTCGTCCCGGATGGCCAGCACGAACTCCGCCGCCCAGAGATCAACTCCTCTCGCCATCCCGGATATAAACGTTTGAAATCCGTCAGCAATAGCTGTACGGATTTCTTCTTTTAGGCAGGAAATGACATCCGACTCTGGCATTTTCAGCCGTTCTGGCCTATGCCCGGTGAAACAGCACCGATGCTGCCGCAGCTCCTGTTCTGACATTTTACCGTCCTCCTCCACTGGTTAATACAGTTTAATATAACGGCATAGTCCGTACAAGTCAACTGTATAAAACTGTTTAAGTGAACGGTAGAATATTGATAAGAGGGAGGTGGCATCATGGACACACATTCCAGGCTGCGGCAACTGATGGCGGAGCGGGGCTGGACGGCTTACCGCTTGGCGAAAGAGAGCGGCCTTTCCGAGTCCACGCTGGCGAATATCTTTAAGCGGAACACGGTTCCTTCCATTGGGACTTTGGAGTCCGTCTGCTCCGCCTTTGGCATCTCCCTGGCCCAGTTCTTCGCCGAGAGCGAAATGGTGGAACTGACCCCGGAGCTGAAGGAGCTGTTTGACAACTGGGTATCACTTACCCCGGAGCAGAAACAGGCGGCGCTGCAGATGATCCAGGCGATGAATACTAAATAAAAATCAGTGCCGGGGATGATAGCGGGTTATCACCTTCGGCACTTGCTTTTTCTTTTATTCTCTTGGCGGTTTAACCGTTGCGGCAATCGCATCCAATTGTTCGGCAATGCGTGTAAAATCACAGTCCAGGTTTATCGTTTTCACACTAATCGTGTTCCCGCTGATTTGATAGTCATTGTCCGGCTGGATCTCATCGTCTGTTCCGGCATACAGCAACATTCCAGCTACGCTCTCGTCAGGGGCGGTGGGCCAGTTTTTGACGTAGGCAAAGATTTGATACAAGTTGCCGGAGTGGACTGTCCTGATCCCATAAGGCATTTTCATCTGCATATTGTGGGAGTAATATTTCGCGTCGATGATCAGCGTTTTCCTGGTATTCCTACTTGATAGCACAATGTCCGTCTGCATGGCGGGGAGTTGTGCGCGGTTGCCGTCAGTGACAGCCCAATCGATCTGTGGAGCGTATGCTTTGAGTTCCGGGTGTTCTTTCTGATAGTAGCCAAGAATGAACTTCTCGTACAACTTTGCCATGCTCTGGTCATCCAGATACTCCATCATCTTGACGGCCCCACCAGATTCTGTCTGGAGCATCCCTCTTAGGATCAACTGACAGACGGCAAGAATCATGCGGTAGGTCTGATTGTTCCGGTCATATGGGATATTCCAGTGAATGGTGTGGATATCCAGAAGGGAAACCCCGTCGAAGAAAATCAGCAGTTTGCGCAATTCCTTTTTTCTGGCCTTGGACAGATTTGAGCGAAGTAGCACTGAAATTGTTGTCTTAATGATCCGGCTGGGGTAGGCATCAACGGAAAATTCATCGTAGGCGCACACAAGCTGTTTCTTTCGGATAACCAGCGTCTTGACAGAGTCGTTAACTTCAATTTTTCCTCTTGGGGAAGAAAGCGCCTCTTCCCTCGTGCGGTATTGACGGCCCAGACCGCGCTTGATCTGAATTGAAACGCCCCGGCAGAGAATGGCCGACAGCAGCTCCAGCCCGTTCTCGAATTCCTCCGCCGCCACGTCTCTGTAGCCGTTTTCGTGAAGGGCTTGGAATGCGTAGGCCAGCATATAGTAGATGTTCTGAACCCGGCGGATCATTTGACGGCCTCCCACAGCGCGTGGCTCCAGTCCTTGATTTTTGCCGGTTCATCAAACCAGTATTCTTTGAGCAGAGGGATCAACTCAAATTCCACAACCGAGCGCAGCCACTCATCGCTGATGTTGAGGTTCGTGCAAAAATAGCTATGGCCGATGCGGAAGCCCTCGCCCAAAGAGTCATCCTCAGTAATCTCTTTATTCAGCCGTTCCACCGTCTCAAATCAGCCGGTCAAACTTGATGTTGTTGATTCTCGCCTTGTACGCCTGAAAGCCGGAGGAGGTAAAGGCCGGGGGCATTTCAAAGAACACGAAACGGCGGCGCAGGGCGTAGTCCAACATAGCGAGACTGCGGTCCGCTGTGTTCATCATGCCGATAATATGGACGTTTCCAGGGATGGAGAACTGTTCGCCCGCATAGAGAAGCTGCAGCTCGACACCTCGTTTGTCGCTCTCAATCAGCATGAACAGTTCCCCGAAAATTTTGCTCAGATTGCCCCGGTTGATCTCATCAATGATAAAGAAATAGGGACGCTCATCGTCCTTCTCCGCTTTTCGGCAAAACTCATAGAACACACCTTTTTTCAGTGCAAAGCCCGTCTCAGTGGGCCGGAACCCCATGATAAAATCCTCATAGCTGTAGCTCTGGTGGAACTGCACCATCTGAACGCGGGAGGCGTCCTTTTCCCCCATGATGGAGTAGGCCAGCCGCTTGGCGGCGAAGGTCTTTCCCACACCGGGAGCGCCCTGGAGGATTACATTCTTTTTGGTCAGCACAAGGGCTTTGAGGGTTTGATAACGCTCCGCGTCCATGTAGACATCCTGCAGGAAATCCTCGGCAGTGTAGGGATCGTAAGCGGTTGTTTCTTCCCCGGAATCAAGGGACTCTTCTGGTTTGCCCTCGTCAAACAAAGCCTGCATTTTCTTCAAAAAGTCTGTATAGGGGGTCATATCGGTGAGAGTTTTCATTACATATTGATCAGGATGTTCCCACTCGCCTTTGTCCGTCCAACGGACTTTATGGGTGTGGCAAATGTTCGTCATAAGCATATTCACCCTCAACAATACCACGTCCTACGACCTTTTTCAGACCCCTTTTGACAAAGACCACATCGCCGGGTTTGATTTCATTGGCAAATTGCCAGGTAGCCAGCACCTGGTTTCGGTAGGAGCCGGTGCCGCCGTACAGCTCACGCATTTTGGCGCGCATCTCCTCTTTAGAGCCGTAGGCCGACAGGTCGCCCATCCCCGGCCAGCCAATCGCCATGATGCCCTCGGCACAGTCGCTTTCCCAGTTGGCAGAGCCGTCTCCGGCGGCGTAAAGCCAATATCGGATGGCAGCGGTGTCTACAGCCAGCACGGCATCACTGGAGTCCTTGGGAATAATGCCGTCAAAAATATCATCCCTAAAAGAGATGGATATGCCGTACTGATCCGCAATCCTGCGGCAGCTACGGCGGATGCTTGTGGACTTATTGCCGGTCTGCCCATAGTAATATTTTATATTTTCAAGTGTTGCCTGCAATGCGTTGACCAGCTTATCCCGCCCATAGTCCTCACCAATGTGTGCGATAAAATAGGAGGTCAGTTCCGTGTTGGCTTTCCATGTATAGACTTTTCCGTTCATCATGGCGGCGAACAATGTCCCAACAGTAAATTTATGACTTCCCTCTCCAAAACACGGAACTTCTGCACACAGTTTCTTTACCGCATCCTTGACATCCATCTCGCCATCATATACCCGTTTGGCATATTGATAAATCGTGATCTCACAGTCATACTCATAGCCGATGTACTGCCGCACTCCACCCTTGGAATCAATGAATTCTTTGAGCATGGTCAAATCTTTATAGTATCCTTTGGCCCGCTCCCTGGCCCGATCAGATATAACCTCATTGGTGAAGTAATCGAGTAGGTCCTGTTGGGCTGCCGCCATAGAGCCATCGTCTGCAAAGCATTTCCAGAAGGACAGGGCAATGGTGTTCTGGTACAGATAAAAAGCATCGGAGACGTGGGCGCTTACTGTACTGTCCGCCCAGTCAGGGTGTGTCTGACGCAAATAGTCCTTATATTCTCCTTTGACTCTGGTAATCGTGCTTTGAATATCCATTACATATACCTCCGAAAACGGTGATTGTTCCTTATGACGGATTTTATTTTATCACAGTGGACGCCTATCTGGTAGTGGGTTACGCAAATTTTCCAGGCAAAGAAGTATAGTTACACCTCCGGAAATTTTGCGCTATTTTAAATTCCACATACCCAGGGTTTGATACAATTTTTGCGGCGGGAAAGAAAGTCACATCTGGCTTTTGAGGCGAGTGGATTACCGCATTCTTAGCCGACTGAGCAATAACACATCTCGCATTTGCAGTTTTCTATAAGATACAATTCTACCTTAAAACCATAGGAAAAGTCCCATATTCAGCGGATTTTCGCCCTTTGCACCCGCCTTAAGAAATTTGGATCCCCTTGCACCCTGTCTCGGAGGAAAAATTGAATTGTATCGGTGATTGGGTCATAACGCAGCAGCCCCCCGCTGCATCCACACCGCGCCCCTGGCTAAGCCAGGGGCGCGGTTTTTTTGCCCCGCCGACCAGAGGCGGGGTAGGGGCGAGGCCCCCCTCACGCGGCGCCCTTTTCCTCCGCCCGCGCCACCAGGGCCTGAAACCCCTGCACCGTTTCCACGATCTCCCGGTCAGGGCACAGGATCAGAAAAAGCAGCAGCGTGGCCGCGGACGGCCTGTACCGCCCGCCCTCCAAACTGGCGTAAGAGCGCCAGGAAATCCCCAGCAGCGCGGCCATCTGTTTCAGGGTGAGCCCCTTTCGGTGGCGCACCACCAGAAAAGCCCCCCGTATGTAAGATTGCAGCAGTTTCCGCAGTTTCCTCCTAGCAAAACCTCCCTTCCCCGTAAGCTGCCCGGCTTGCCCGGCTACAGGTTAATTTTACCAGAAGAGGAGGCGTACATCCAGGAGGTACACCTCATAAAATCCCGCCCCTCAGCCGTCCTCAAAGCGCTTGGCCCGGTACCGGAACGTGGAAAGGGCCATCCCGCACTCCCTGGCCGCGGCCGCGCCGGAGATCGCCCCGGCCTTCCACCGGCGGTAGGCGCTGGGGTAGTTGTCCGGCAGGGGGCTGGGCGGGCGGCCAAAGCGCACGCCCCTGGCCTTGGCCGCGGCAATGCCCTGCTCCTGGCGCTTGTGGATGTTCACCCGCTCATTTTCCGCCACAAACGATAAAATCTGCAACACCAGGTCGGCAATAAAGGCGCCCATTAGGTCTTTCCCCCGGCGGGTGTCCAGCAGGGGCATATCCAGCACGCAGATGTCCACCTGTTTCTCCTTGGTCAATACCCGCCACTGGTGCTGTATCTCCTTATAATTGCGCCCCAGCCGGTCAATGCTCATAATGTACAGCAGGTCGCCGGGGCGCAGGCCCTTCACCATCCGCTGGTACTGGGGCCGCTGGAAGTTCTTGCCGGACTGCTTGTCCGTGTAGATGTTCTCCGCCGGCACGTCTTTTTCGTGTAGGGCCAAAAGCTGCCGGTCCTCCTTCTGGTCGGTGCTGGATACCCGCAGGTATGCATAAACGCTCATGCCTGTTCCCTCGTCCCCTTTCTACTGGATACGTTTCGGCCGGCCTGGGGGCTGTGCCGCTGTGTGCCCCTCTATTTTACCTTTTTTCGGCAGATCGCGACAGCTTTTTCTTTCCCCCGCGGCCCCGCCCGCTCCCTCCGGGTGACGCCCCCCCGCCCGTCCCCCAAAAAAGAAAAAACCCGGCCAAGGTACTTCCTTTTTTCGGGTTTTTATGCTAAAATATACTTTCCGAGAAAAAACGGAAGGCGTCCCCGCGGGCCGCCCAAAAAGAAAAGGACGTGACAGGATGAGTACCAACGCAGAAAAACCCAACCGCATGGGCACGGCAAAAGTGCTCCCGCTGATTTTGTCCATGGCCCTGCCCGCCATGTTTTCCATGATGGTCCAGGCCCTCTACAATATAGTGGACAGCTACTTCGTGTCCCAGGTCAGCGAAAAGGCCCTGGCGGCGGTGTCCCTGGCCTTCCCCATCCAAAACCTGCAAATCGCCTTTGCGGTGGGCACCGCGGTGGGCGTCACCTCGCTAATCTCCCGGCGGCTGGGCCAGGGCCGCCAGCAGGAGGCCGTTTCCGCCGCCGCCCACGGCATTTTGCTGGGCGTGGCCACCGCCCTGGCCTTTGCGGTATACGGGGCCTTTTTCACCACCCCCTTTTTCCGGATGTTTGAGTCCGACCCCGAGATCGTCCACATGGGCGACCAGTACATATCCGTCTGCTGCATCTTCTCCTTTGGCAGCTTTGTGGTGGTCATGGTGGAGAAGATCCTCCAGGCCACGGGCAATATGTTCTGGCCCATGGTGTTCCAGTTGGTAGGCGCGGTCGTCAACATCCTGCTGGACCCCGTGTTCATCTTTGGCTGGTTCGGCCTGCCGGCCCTGGGCGTCACCGGCGCGGCGGTGGCCACGGTAGGCGGCCAGATCCTCTCCATGCTGTTCAGCCTGGTGGTGCTGGCCGTGCGGCCCCATGCCATCCGTATCAGCTTTAAGGGGTTCCGGCCCCAGTGGTCCACCATCAAAAACATCTATGCCGTGGGCCTGCCGGCCATTGTCATGCAGGCCATCGGCACGGTGATGAACATGGCCATGAACGCCATCCTCTCCGGGTTCTCCACCGCGGCCTACACGGTGTTCGGCCTGTACTTCAAGCTGCAATCCTTTGTGTTCATGCCGGTGTTTGGCCTCACCCAGGGCCTGCTGCCCATTATGGGCTTTAACTACGGGGCCAAAAACAAAAAGCGCCTGCTCTCGGCCCTGGCCAGCGGCTCCGTCATCGCCCTGGTCATCATGGCCGCCGGTATGCTCCTGTTCCTCCTGCTGCCCCACCGCCTGCTGGGCATCTTCAACGCCTCCCCCGAACTCCTGGCCATTGGCGTGCCCGCCCTGCGCATTATCTGCACCTGCTTTATCTTCGCGGCCCTGGGCATCGTGTCCTCCACCCTGTTCCAGGCAGTGGGCAAGGGGGTCTACAGCCTGGTGGTGTCCCTTATGCGCCAGCTTGTCATCCTGGTGCCCGCGGCCTGGCTGCTGGCGGCGGCCACCGGGCAGGTCAACGCGGTCTGGTGGGCCTTCCCCATTGCCGAAACCGTTTCCCTCCTGGCCAGCGTGGTGTTCTTCCTGCGCCTGTATAAGCTGAAGATCCACCACCTGTCCTAACCGCCCCCGAAATTTGCGAAAAAAGCTGTTCAACGCCCCGGTTCTGTGGTATACTATAACCACAGAACCACCGCCCGGCGCTGCGCCGGACAACCCCTACAATCATACCCCTTATAAAAAGGAGCATTGCTATGGAAATCACCCAGGATATCAAGTACGTCGGCGTCAATGACCACCAGGTAGACCTGTTCGAAGGGCAGTACGTGGTGCCCAACGGCATGGCCTACAACTCCTATGTGGTGCTGGATGAGAAAGTCGCCGTGTTCGACACCGTAGACGCCCGCTTTACCCACGAGTGGCTGGACAATATCGAAGCCGTGCTGGGCGGCCGCAAGCCGGATTACCTGATCATCCAGCACATGGAGCCGGACCACTCCGCCAACATCGCCCATTTTATGCACCTGTATCAAGAGGCCAAAATCGTTTCCAGCAGCAAGGCCTTTGCCATGATCCAACAGTTCTTCGGCGAGGCTTTCGAGGACCGCCAGGTGGTGGTCGCCGAAGGGGACACCCTGTCCACCGGCCGGCACAATTTTGCCTTTGTGGCCGCCCCCATGGTCCACTGGCCGGAGGTTATCGTCACCTATGACAGCACCGACAAAGTGCTCTTCTCCGCCGACGGTTTCGGCAAGTTCGGCGCCCTGGACGTGGAGGAGGAATGGGACTGCGAGGCCCGCCGGTACTACATCGGCATTGTGGGCAAGTACGGCGCCCAGGTCCAGGCCCTGCTGAAAAAGGCCGCCGGCCTGGACATCCAGGTGATCTGCCCCACCCACGGCCCGGTGCTCAAAGAAAACCTGGGCCACTACCTCAAGCTGTACGATCTGTGGTCCTCCTACACCCCGGAGAGCGAGGGTATCGTCATCGCCTACACCTCCGTGTACGGCAACACCCGCAAGGCCGTGGAGCAGTTCGCCGAAAAGCTCCGCCAAAAGGGCTGCCCCAAGGTGGTCATCCATGACCTGGCCCGTACCGACATGGCCGAGGCCGTAGAGGACGCCTTCCGCTACAACAAGCTGGTGCTGGCCACCACCACCTATAATGCCGAGATCTTCCCCTTTATGCGGGAGTTTATCAACCACCTGACCGAGCGCAACTTCCAAAACCGCACCGTAGCCATGATCGAGAACGGAAGCTGGGCGCCCATGGCCGTCCGGGTGATGAAGGGGATGCTGGCCAATTCCAAAAAGCTCACCCTGGCCGAGCCCACCGTCACCATCAAGTCCGCCCTAAACGCCGAAAGCGCCGAAAAGCTGGAGGCCCTTGCCAACAACCTCTGCCAGGACTACCTGGCCCGCCAGGACGATACCGCCGATAAGCACGACCTGACGGCCCTGTTCAACATCGGCTACGGCCTGTACGTAGTCACCAGCAACGACGGCAAAAAGGACAACGGCCTCATCGTCAACACCGTCACCCAGGTGACCAACACCCCCAACCGCATCGCCGTGTGCATCAATAAGGAGAACTACTCCCACCACGTCATCAAGCAGACCGGCGTCATGAACATCAACTGCCTCTCCCAAGACGCCCCCTTCTCCCTGTTCCAGAATTTCGGGTTCCAAAGCGGCCGCACGGCGGATAAGTTCGCCGGCCAGGAGATCCTCCGGGCCGATAACGGCGTGGCCTTCCTGCCCCGGTATATCAACTCCTTCCTCTCCCTTAAGGTAGAGCAGTACATGGACCTGGACACCCACGGTATGTTCATCTGCACCGTCACCGAGTCGCGGGTTATGTCCCATGTGGAAACCATGACCTATACCTACTACCAGAATAACGTCAAGCCCAAGCCCCAAACCGAGGGCAAAAAGGGCTTTGTCTGCAAGGTCTGCGGCTATGTCTATGAGGGCGGCGAGCTCCCCGACGACTTTGTCTGCCCCCTGTGCAAACACGGCCCCGCCGACTTCGAACCCATCGGCGAGTAACCGTTTCCCCCTGAGCGTTTCCCTTTTTGCCTCCGGCGGGTTGACACCCCTCAAAGACTTTTATGCGCCCCGCCGTTTCTGCTATAGTAAACATACTTGAAAATCGGTATCGCCCGATTTTCAAGCTAGGCTGCATTGCCGCCTGGTTCAAAAGAGGCGGACTACCTCTTTTGAACTGTGTTAACTATAATCCCGGCACCATACCCGCAAAGAAAACCCACCCTATACCCAGGGTGGGTTTTCTTCTTTTTCTTTTCTTTTCTTCTCTTCTTTGCCTACTTTCCCCCGGAGCGCCTCCCTTTTTTGCCTCCGGCGGGTTGGGGAACTTTCTGAAGAAAGTTCCCCAACACCCTTCAAAGACTTTTATGCGCCCCGCCGGGCAGGGCGGCCCGTCAGTCCTTCAGCAGTTTCTCCCCGTCAAAGACCAGCACGCCCAAAGCGGAGCCGGTTTTGCCGCCCGCCAACAAATGGGCCTTAAAGGCCCGCTGCATAGAGGTCTTTTCGGGCAGCTCAGCGGCAGGCAAACCGGCGTCCGGGCCAAAGACCCGCCAGTTATCGTCAAAGCCGCCGTCGTCCACCCGCAAAATGGTAAAATCGTCCATAAAGCCCACAATGTTAGAGGTCCCCGGCAGCACCTTCCGGTATTCCGGGTACAGCAGCCAAGAGTGGCACACGCAAATCAACGGCCGCTCCCCCCGGCGCTCCTTAAAGAAGTCATAGGCCAGCCGGTAAGAGGCCAGCCGGGCGGCCTGGTCAAAGGGCTCGCCGCTGGAGGGGATGTGGATGCTCAGCACCTGGTCGCCGGGCTGTAGCTGCTGTCCGGCCACCGTGCAGGCGGGGCCGTTATAGGCAATGCACTCGTACTCCAGCCGCCCCAGTTTTACAATGTCGCAGCGGTAGAAAATCGGGTACCAAAAGGCCACAAAATTCCCCCACACGCCCTTATTATGCCGGCACTCCAAAACCTTGTAGCGCAAATCGCAGAAGGTGTCAAAAAACACCTCTTCGCTGATGCCGTTCTGCAAATAGTCCCCGTGGGCGCGCTCGGCGGCAAAGGCCAAAAACAGCCCCCACACCGTAAACACCGGCACCCCGCTGTCCTCGGCCATCTTTTCCACCAGTGGGGCCACCAGTTGGGTGTCGAAGTCGTTCTCATAGTAGTAGGCGATAGCCCCGTCCATCTGCGCCGGGTCCAACCGGCCCGCCGCCTCCCGGTAGGCCTCCTGCGCCTCCGCCGGAAACCCCGTCCGATCCATCAGTACCTGCAAAAAATCCTTGTTCATATCATTTTTCTCCTTAAAGTATAATAATTGGTAATGTATAACATCCAAAGCCCATCCCTGGCGTGTCCTGGTGTGCCCCTGGTGTGCCTCCGGCGGCCCAAGGGACGTTGTCCCTTGGGAATCCCTACCACCTTTAAAAAGGTGGACGAAACTTCTGTGCCCGCCCCCCAAAAGGCCGCCCGCCAGGGCCATGGCAGCTTTTCCCTTTTTGCCGATCCGGGCCCCACACCAAGCCCCCTCGCAGGAGCCGCCCTCTCCCGTATCGTCTAGCAATATTTTTATTCGGCGATTTATATCGGGTATAATCTAAACTGCGCCGCCCGGCCCAGCCGCCCTTTTCCAAGCTTGCGGCTTAAGGGCTCTGGCCGATGAGCCAACGCCCAAAGCGCCCCCGCAAAGTCCGGCTCCCGTTCCCAAAGGCAAAAGCCCAGCCGCAAGGTTTCGCCGCCCGGCCCAGCCGCCCTTTTCCAAGCTTGCGGCTTAAGGGCTCTGGCCGATGAGCCAACGCCCAAAGCGCCCCGCAAAGTCCGGCTCCCGCCCCCAAAGGCAAAAGCTCAGCCGCAAGGGTTCGCCGCCCGGCCCAGCCGCCCTTTTCCAAGCTTGCGGCTGATGAGCCAACGCCCAAAGCGCCCCCGCAAAGTCCGGCTCCCGTCCCCAAAGGCAAAAGCCCAGCCGCAAGGGTTCGCCGCCCGGCCCTTCGACCCGCGATGCCCCCCTTCGGCACACCGCCTCGACCCCCGGCAGGCAAAATGCCGTCACCAAAAACGCCGCCTGCCCCGCGACCACGAACGGCTATAGTGAACGATATAGAATAATATGTAAAATGGTACGATTATAATCAAATAAACCGGCTAAGACCGCCCGCTTATCCCCCCAATATCCCCCGAAGAACCCTGGAAGAACTGTCCATAACCGGCCTGTTATCTGCCCACAAACCGCCCGTTTTGTCAAGTTTCTTCACCCTAACCCGGTTCCGTTCCCCCCAAAAAGAGTCAGTTTTCTTCACCCTAACCCCCTCCCGGCACAGGAAAACCGGTCGATATAGTTCACCTTAACCAGCGAAAATTTCTTGCCAATCCGCAAAAAACCGGTCAATTTCCTTCACGCAAACCCGGCAAAATCCCCTGCCGCAGCCCTATAAATAGGTCAATTTCTTTCACCTTAATCGCAAACTTGCTCTCATCCCACCCCCCTTCGGGCCAGATGACAACCGCGAAAACGCCCTCTCCCGCCTACAGGAAAGGGTATAAAACCTCCTGCGTGGGGCTACACGTGCCACTTGTCCGTGTCCAAAATCAGGGTAACAGGGCCGTCGTTTTCGGCCAATATGCGCATATCCGCCCCAAATTCCCCGGTAGTAACCGGCAGGCCCAGGGCGCGCAGCCGCTCCGTAAACCGCCGGTAAAGCGCCTCCGCCTCCCCCGGCGCCGCCGCCAGGTCAAACGAGGGCCTGCGCCCCTTCCGGCAGTCGCTCCCCAGCGTAAAGTTCGAAATAACCATCACCTCGCCCCCCATATCCCCCAAAGCCAGGTTGAGTTTGCCCGCCTTGTCCGAAAATACCCGTAAATTGGCGGTTTTTTCAGCCAAAATGTCCACCTGCGCGGCGGTATCGCCCTTCAAAACGCCCAAAAATACCAGCAGCCCCTGGCCGATAGAGCGGGAAACATCCCCGTTAACTGTCACCTGGGCAGAGAGCACACGCTGTATAACAGCCCGCAAAGGAACACCCCCTTCTGTATAGCTCATGTATGTGTTTTGCTTGCCGGTGTAATCGCCACCCCCTCCGTCGGCATGGGGCCTTCCGGGGGGCGGTTCTGCCCCTATCTTACCACAAACCCGCCCAAAGGTAAAGGCCTTTGCCAAATTCTCCTTGCAACCCGCCGCCCCGTTTGCTATAATGGGGAAAAAGCACTGGAAGGAGAGAAATTTGAGGATGATTTACCAGATAAAAAACAGCCAGTTGACCGCCCAGATAGACACCCTGGGGGCCCAGTTGGTTTCCCTGAAAGGCCCGGACGGCGCGGAATACCTGTGGACAGGCGACCCCCGCTACTGGAAGGAGCACGCCCCAGTGCTGTTCCCCATTGTAGGCGCCCTGCGGGAGGGGAAAACCCGCATCGACGGCCAGTGGTATGAGATGGGCCGCCACGGCTTTGCCAAACACAGCCAGTTCACCCTAGCGGCGCAGGCGGAGGACAGCATTTCCCTGGTGCTTACCGCCACCGAGGAAACAAAAGCCGTCTATCCCTTTGATTTCAAGCTGACGGTGGCCTATACACTGCAAGGCAAAAGCATCACCACCCGGTTTACCGTAGAAAACCCCGGCAGCCAGGCGCTGCCCTACGCGATAGGGGGCCACCCCGGCTTTCTTGTGCCGGTGGGGGAGGCCGCGGCTTTCGAGGACTACACCATCCAGTTTGACCAGGCGGAGAGCCAGGTTTGCCCGGTCATTGACCTGCAAGCCGGGCTGATCGACTGGGACAAGCCCGGTTTCCGGCTGGAGGGCCGGGAGATTCCCTTGCGGCACGACCTGTTTTACCAGGACGCCCTGGTGTTTGAGGGCCTGCGTTCCCAGGCGGTGCGGGTGGTCAACAAGTCCACCGGCCGGGGGATCGAGATGGGCTTTGCCGGGTTCCCCATGCTGGGTATCTGGTCGGCGGTGAACGACGGCCCCTACATCTGCCTGGAACCCTGGACAGGCTGTGCTACCTTAGTAGGGGAGGGGGACGAATTCACAGAGAAAAAGGGTATGACCCTGCTTGCGCCCGGCGGGCAGGAGGAGCACAGTTTCCGGGTGGCCCTGCTCTAAGGGGCTTTGTGCCCGCCCGGCGGTGGCAAGCCGGGGAAATACCCTGAAAGGAGGGGCCATATGGAGGACTGGAAAAAGCTGCAAAAGCAGGTTTATCAGAATAAGCTGGATCACCACTTCAATGTGACAGACGTGAATTTGGAGTTCTGCTACCTGTACGGCGAAATGGCCGAGGCCCACGCCGCCTGGCGGGACGGGAAACCCGATTTGGGTGAGGAACTGGCGGATATTGCCATCTACTTGCTGGGGCTGGCAGAGATACTGGGCCTTGACCTGGAGGACGAGGTGGTGCGGAAAATGGACATTAACCGCCGGCGGCGCTACGAAAAGGTAGAGGGCGGTTGGCGGAAGTATATGGTGGAGGAGGAAGAAAATGGCCATAAAACTGCTGGCCTTTGACCTGGACGGGACCACGCTTGTGCAGCACAGCCGCCTGCCCGCGGCCAACCGGAAGGCCCTGCTGGCTGCGGCGGCCCGGGGCGTAGCCCTGGTACCTGCCACAGGACGTATGCTGGGGTTTTTGCCGGAAGAGGTCAGGGCACTGCCGGTGCGGTATGCCATTACCTCAAACGGCGGCGGGGTGTATGACCTTTCCACGGGCCAGGCGGTGGTAGAAAACCTGATCTCCAACGAGAAGGCCCAGGCGGTGCAGGCAATTTTGGACGAATACGATATATACATTGAGTACTATGCCCATGGGGGCGCCATTACCCGCCGTGGGATGCCGGAACTGGCCAGCACCCATTACGGCCTGCCGGAGAGCAAGTGGGGCTTTATTGAGGGCAAGACCTACACCCTTACGGACAGCCTGCCCGCCATGCTGCGGGAAACGGGGCTGTGCCCAGAGAAGATCAACCTGCCCTTTATGCAGCCGGAACAGCGGCTGGAAATATGGGCCCGGATCGAGGCCCTAGGGGGCCTGCGGTTAACGTCCTCCATACCGGATAACATAGAGATCAACAGTATGGAGGGCCACAAGGGCGGGGCTTTGCTGGGGCTGGCCCAAAAGCTGGGCCTCCGGCAGGAGGAACTGATGGCTCTGGGCGACAACGGAAATGATGTGACCATGCTGGAAACCGCCGGCTGCTCGGTGGCGGTGGGCGATGCCGCCCCGGAAGCCCTGGCCGCGGCCCGGTATGTCACTGCCCCCCACGACCAGGATGGCTTGGCGTTGGCGATAGAGCGCTTTGTGCTGGGCACGGCAGATATATAGCCAACCCACGCCCGTTCCCCCGTACCAGCCGGCCGGTGTTTACCCCAAGGGCCGCCCGGCCTAAGGGAGGGGGAGATCCCCCGCGATTCCCCATCAACCAGAGGAACGCCGCCTTTTATCCCGTTTTAGGCCGATTTCAAGGAAAAGGACCTCGTCAAGCACCTTGTTTGGCGAGGTTTTTTGTTCCCGAAACGGGCCCTAGAGTCTGTTTTAAAACTCCGAAACGCCGTCTATTTTGCCCTAAAACGGTGCTTTCTGCGTCAAAAATCCTCGAAAGGCGGCAAGCCTTTCTTGCGGTTTTTCCTTGAAAGCCCCCGTTTTTGGACAAAAATTCGACATTCCTTCGGTTTTAAAACAGACTCTAGCAGGGAGGAAAGCCGCCGGGGCCTTCCTGTTGGGCCAGGGCGTCCAGAAAATCCCCCAGGGCCTTGCGCTGGGCAGGGGTAAGGCGGTAGATTTTCGCCAGCAGCGGGTCGGCGGGCTGGTCGTCAAAAAACTCCCGTAGGGTGATGCCCAGGGTATCGCACAGCAGGGAGAGGAACTCGATGGTGGGGTTCCTGTGCCCCAGTTCAATGTCGCGCAGGTAGCTTTGGGAAACCCCTGCCAGGTTAGCCAGCTTGTTGGTGCTGTAGCCTTTGCCGGTCCGGAAGTAACGGATCCGTTCTCCTATCTTCATAAAAGCACTCCTTTTCGGTATAAAGATAGGATAGCAAAGAAAAGCCGGGATATTTACATATATAACGTTGACTTTTATCTTTATATAGATTATAATGGGAGAAAACGCGGCTGCAAGGCGGGCCGGAAGGAGTGGTGCGGCTATGGGGTGATCTTACTGATTTTGGCTACGGCCATAGCCGCAGGGGCCTACAGGCTGGCGGAAAAAGCCCGCCCGTCCGGGGAAGGGGGGCGGGCCTGGCGGTTTTTGGCGCTTTGGATAGGGTTTTTATTGCTGGCCTTTGCAGCGGGGGAGGCACTGGGGCTCCTCCCGGATTAAGCAGGCGTGGCAATCAGGCAAAAAGAAAAGGCCAGGCACAGTGGTTGTGCCTGGCCTTTTTGGTATTGTCCCGGCCGGTTGGGCGTGCCTAAGGCCGCAGGAAAGCGCCGTTTTTCAGGCAGCCCCTTTACAAATGTGGCAGTCCGGCCTGTTATCCGGCCTGTTACAGGAATGCCCGGTGCTCCTGCACGGCCTTGTAAGAGGGGCGGATGATCTTGCCGTTGCCCACCAGTTCTTCAATGCGGTGGGCGCTCCACCCGGCGATGCGGGAGATGGCGAAGATGGGGGTGTACAGCTCCATGGGCAGATCCAGCATACTGTAGATGAAACCACTATAGAAGTCTACATTGGCGGAAACCCCTTTGTAGATCTTGCGGTCGCGGGTGATGGCCTCTACAGCCAGGCGCTCTACGTTCTGGTATAGCCGGTACTCGGCGGTACGGCCTTTCTCTTTAGAGAGGCCCTCCACAAAGCTTGCCATGGTCTTGGCGCGGGGGTCAGAGATAGAGTACACCGCGTGGCCCATGCCGTAAATCAAGCCGGAGCGGTCGAAGGCCTCCTTGTGCAGCAGTTTGTACAGGAAAGCGCTGATCTCCTCCTCGTCGTCCCAATCCTTTACATTCTGTTTGATGTCCTCGAACATCTGCACCACCTTGATGTTTGCCCCGCCGTGTTTGGGCCCCTTCAACGACCCAAGGGCCGCGGCAATGGCAGAGTAGGTGTCGGTACCGGAGGAGGTGACAACATGGGTGGTAAAAGTGGAGTTATTGCCGCCGCCGTGGTCCGCGTGCAAAATCAGGGCGATGTCCAGCACTTTGGCCTCCAGGGCGGTATACTGGCAGTCGGGGCGCAAAATGCGCAGTATGTTCTCCGCCGTGGAAAGGGCCGGGTCCGGCTGGTGGATAAACAGGCTTTGACCGTCATGGTAATGGCGGTAGGCCTGGTAGCCGTACACGGACAGCAGGGGGAACAGGGCGATCAGTTGTATACATTGCCGCAATACATTGGGGATGGAAATATCTTCGGCGGCTTCGTCATATGAATAGAGGGTAAGGACACTGCGGGCCAGGGTGTTCATCATGTCGCTGCTGGGGGCCTTCATAATAATGTCCCGCACAAAACTGGTGGGCAGCGTACGGTAGAAGGACAGCAAGCCACAGAATTCCTTTAGCTGGGCCTCCTCCGGCAGTTGGCCGAACAGCAGCAGGTAGGCGGTGCGTTCATAGCCAAAGCTGTCCGTAGGGGGCTGGCGGCGGATAAGCTCCTCCACATCGTAGCCGCGAAAGTAGAGTTTGCCCTCGCAGGGCACGCTTTTGCCGTCTACGGTTTTGGAGGAAACGATCTCAGAGATGTTGGTGAGGCCGGTGAGCACGCCCTTGCCGTTCAAATCGCGCAGTCCGCGCTTTACGTCGAATTTGGTGTACAGTTCGGGGTCTATCCGGCTGTTATCTACACAGCGCTGGGCCAGGGCCTGCACTTCGGGCCGGATATCGGAATAAATGGACATGGCGGCGGTCTCCTTTCTAATTTTAAATGAATAAAGTTATTTAGATTTTATTATACTAAAGATTCGCCTTAAACGCAAGAGGAAAATTGTGAACAAATTGTGGAGGCAGGGCAGCGCCGGGGCCCTGGGCCTGCCAAACCTATAAGAAAGCGAGTGATCCTTCCCTATGCAAAAGCTCTCCCGTTTCTTCAAAAACCTTGTAACGCTGGCCTGCGCGGGCATCTGCATCTGGTGCGCGGCGGATAGCTTTCAGCGCTGGGCAAGCCAGCAGGGGGGCGACGCGCTGCTGTTTGCGGCGGGGATGCGCGTTTCCCCGGCAGAGGAGGCCCAGCCGGGGGATACCCCGGCCCCCAGTGCGCCCCCGGCTGCGCCGGTGTGGACAAGGGATGGCCTTTTGGCGGAAAGCGGCGGGGAGGGCGGGATCCCGGACGACGGCATTGTGCCCTTTCACAGCGACCTGCTACCGGGCGCGGCTATTACCCCCGAACCCGGACGTGCCAACGGCCCGGTAGAGGAAATCGCCCTGGAAGGGGGCGCGCAGGTGGGCAGCTTTTTTGTGCGGGATTCCACAGGCTCCGGCACTGACCTGGCGGCGGAACTGCTGGAGGAGCCGGATGTACATATCAAGAGTGACGGCAGCGTGGAGGTGCTGATCTACCATACCCATACCTCAGAGGCCTATGCCCTCAGCGCGCCGGGCTTTTACTATACCGATATGGAAACCCGTACCCAAAACCAGGACAGGAGCGTGGTGGCGGCAGGGGAAGAGCTGGCAAAGGCCCTGGAGGCCAGGGGCATCGGCGTGGTGCATGACAAGACCGTGAATGACGGTGTGTACAACGGCTCTTACGACCGCTCCTGGGAAGTGATCCAGAACAACCTGGCCAAGTATCCGGGCATACAGGTGACCATCGACCTGCACCGGGACTCCATGACCACCGATGCGGGGGTGAAGTATAAGCCTACAGCCGAGATCGGCGGGCGGAAAGCGGCCCAGGCTATGATGATCGCCGGGTGCGACGCGGACGGCAGTTGGGGGGATTTCCCGGACTGGCGGCAGAACCTGCGGTGGATGCTCAGGGTGCAGGAAACTGCCCAAGCCATGTATCCGGGCCTGATGCGGCCGCTGAATTTTTCCAACAGCAAGTATAACATGAATGCTACCCACGGCTCTATGCTGATTGAAATTGGCACGGAGGTGAATACGGTGCCTGAGGCCCGGTATACCGGCCGGCTGGTGGGGGAAATATTGGCCGAAACTTTGAAAAAATGCGCATAATACCGGGTTCGAGGGGGAAAATGAAGTGTAGAAAGGCTGGTTCCAGCCAGTGGATTTTGCATATGCAGGTGTAGAAAGGGGCATGGGACGTGAAAAGGGACAGGCGGGCGTTCTGGTTTGGGCTGGGCCTGGGGCTGTTTGTGTTTTTGACAGGGGCCGGGGTATTGATGGTGGACTACCAGGGGCGGAAACTCAGTTTTGGGGACAGCACCCCGGTGGCCCGGTTAGACCGGGGCGGCACAAGAACCACGCTGACGGTCAAGGCATTTGGCGGGGAGCGAAGCTGGGACGTAACAGGGGCCGGGGAGATGTGGAAAACTGTGCGGGCATTTTTGTGCCTGCCGGAGGAAAGGGAGGACCAGAAGGATTGGCCATAAGGGGCACAGGGCGCTTTAGGGCCGCCTGCCTGGAAAAGGGGGAGGCAGCGTGAAACGGTTGATCGCAGGGGGGCTAGCGGCGCTGGCCATATGGGCCCTGCTGGGCTGTGGGGAGGAGGAACCGGCGGCCCGGCGGGCTGCCGCAGAGCCCTACCGGCAGCAGGCGGTAGGGCTGGCAGGCTGGAGCATTGTGGGGGCAGGGTTTACGGTGGTGGCTGCTGCCGCCCTGGCAAAGCAACGCCCCCGGCGCAAGCGCCTGCTGGTGCGCGCAGCGGTGCAGGGCCAGCAGCCTGCCAAAATGGTGCACTCGCCGGTATATGTGCCGCCGCCCCACCGCAGGGGCTACCGCAGCAACCGGCGGCGGGTGTAGGTGTAGGGGGGGAGGTATCTTCCCCATACCCCAGCCATTAGGCGGGCGTGTTTGATGGCTACAAGACTTTGCGGTTCATAGTATGTTTACAATAATAATTCCTTTTTGGAAAATAGATGAGACGGTTTTGGGCTATAATGGTCTAAAAAGATCTGCGGTTTTTTAAGGCCGCAGGCCGGCAAGGCTGAATTTTCCCTTTCCCAAAAAGGAGGATACGTATGAAATTGGCATGGCGGCCCGGCAGGGCCAGAAGGGCCCTTTGCGGGCTGATGGCGGCGGTAATGGTGGCACTGACCCCGGTGCCGGTACTGGCGCGCACCACCGAGGAGGTAGAGGCCGAGCAGGCCCAGTTGGAGGCTGAGCGGCAGGAACTGCAAGCCAAGCTGGAACAGTTGCGGGCCGACGAAGAGCAAAAGCAGGCGTATCAGGAAACGCTGCAAAAGCAGATTACGGTGCTGGAAAAACAGATCAACACAGCCAGGGAGGATATTAAAACTCTGAACGCCAGCATCAACGAACTGAACTTGAAACTGGAAAAGTCCAAAGAAGAAGAGGCGGAAACGATCGAGCAGTTCCGGCAGCGGGTGGCGGCCATCTACCGGGCCGGCTCAGTGAGCACGCTGGAGATCCTGCTGACCTCCAACAGTTTCAGCGATTTTTCCATGCGCTCGGAAATGCTGACCAACATGAGCCGGCATGACCAGGAACTGATAGACAAGCTTACGGCCTATATGGAATCCACCAAAGACGAGCGGGAAGAGTGCGAAAAGCAAAAGGCAATGGTGGCAGAACTGAAGAAGGGCATGGAGGACAAGCAGGAGGAACTGAATGCCCTGTATGCGGAAAACACCCAGGCTATTGCGGAGTTGCAGGGTGCGCAGGATACCACCATTGGTGAGTTGAACCGCAACGAAGAGGAAATGGCAGCCCGGGATAAAGAGATACAGGAGATCATCGCCGAACAGAAACGGCTGGAGGAAGAGGCGCGCAAACGCGCCGAGGAGGCCGCGGCATCCGGGAACGGCGGGGCCACGGCCCCTGGCGGCCAGGGCGAGGTGACTTGGGCGCCAGGGAGCACCGGGGGCGTAGACGGATTCCACCCCTGCTGGCCGATGCCGGGTGTTACCTATATCTCCAGTTACTTCGGCGGCAGATGGGGCGGACAACACAATGGGCTGGACATTGCCGGGCCGGCAGGCACGGCGATTGTAGCGGCAGAGTCGGGCACCGTTACCCGGGCGTGGACTTCTGATAGTTGGGGCATGGGTTGGGGCTACCATGTGATGATCTACCACAATGGTACGTATAGCACCTTGTACGCCCATATGAGCTCTGTGGCGGTTTCAGACGGGCAGTATGTTAGCCAGGGGCAGGTTATTGGATATGAAGGCAGCACCGGCGATTCCACCGGCCCTCACCTGCATTTTGAGGTGTATCAAAACGGGACCCGGGTGGACCCACTGAATTTCCTGTAAAAAACAAATCATAAAGCAGCGGCAGAGCCTGAACACTCTGCCGCTGCCTGTTTATCCGCGGTTGCCACGGGTTTTGTTATAGCCATATGCAAACGCACCGTAATCGTGAATTGCGCGGCGCTCAAGTTCATTCAGGCTACGAAAGCCGCTGCCCTCTAATGGGATCAGCTTGATGGTGAATTTGTCCCCATACCTATAATCCGCATACACGTCGCCGTTCCCATGTCCGGTTAAATGGTTGTTGACACGCTGAAAGAGGCGCACACCCTGCCCGACATAGTACATATTCCTGGTATGGTTGAAGAGGATGTATATGCCGGGAAAATCGTAGCTACTGGAAATATGCCGCTTGCCGCGGCCGCCATAGTGGGCGTTTCGAAGATGGAAAAAGGTTTGGGGCGTCATCTCCGATACGGTATTCGGCAGCCGCCTAATGTCCCGTTTGATACGGTACCCGCGCCGTTTTTGCATACCCCGTGGGATGGCCTGGACAATCCCCAAAAGCACGAAACACACCAACAAGAGGCATACAAGCGTGAAATAGGGTTCAAACTGGGAGAACCCGGATAAATCGATGCCTGGAAACTCAAAATTTGAAACAAGAAACAAGGCAAGTGAACCCCCCGGATGCCGCATAATTGGCACAATCCTTTCTCAACACTTTATAAGGCTATTATACCATATTATGCTGCATATTGCAAGGGGAATTGTGCTTTTCTACGAAAATGCGCCCGGTTTCCCCACGTAGCGGCAAACAAATAGGGTGGGGACATCTGTTTCTACTTTAGGAAAATTTTTCTTGGCCGTTACCTGGCGTCTGGCGGGCACGTCTAATAGGTGGAGAAGGCGGGAGTTGCCATGCGGCCTGCTGCTAGCGCAGCTTGTATTTTACCAGTTGCGCCTTATCCTCTGCCGGCACCCGGTAGGACTCCCGGATCTTCTGGATGGCCTTGTTTTGCACAAAAGGGGGCAGGGCCTGGCGTTCCAACAGGGGGCGGGTGAGGGCCGGGAACTTTACGTAGCAGACCGATACAGCCCAGGCGGAGGCCATATCCACATAGTACCGGCCAGCGGGTAAGCCCTCTATAATGCCCAAGCCCCGGTAGACGTAGGGCTCCTCCACAAAATGGCCCAAGAACATCACCAGCGCGAAACGGGCGTAGTACTCCCTGCTGTCTTGAAATAGGGGCAGCAGGGCCTGCCACATCAACGCCTTTTCCTCCTGGCTCCGCAGCTTAAGGCTGCTACAGAATGTATCGCACACCGCCCAGTTGCCAATTAGCGGCAGGAAACTTTCTATAAGCGGCAGGCGCTCTGTCAGGGGCAGTTTCATCCCGGCAATCACGAACCCTCTTATCATAATCTCTTCATAAGACCCCGGGGCGGATAGGGACAGAAAGCCTGCGGGGTCTTGCCTCAGGATGGCGCGGGCCAAGCGGCGTAGCTGGGGCACCCGCACCCCATAGGTAATGGTGGCGCCGGGGACAAGGCCCTGGTGGAATTGCCTGTATTGCTCATCTGCGAGCCCGGCAAGTTCTGCCAGCAACTGCTGATAGTCCTGGGGGGTGTAGCTCATACCGGGGCCTCTTCCCGGCAGCCGCTTACCAACTGGCTGATAAGGGCCAGCATATTGGGCATGGACTGGGATTTGTCAAACTGGGCGCAGTTGGCCCGCATGGCCTGTAGGCGGTGCTTTTCCTCCAAAAGCTGGGAGATCTCCTGGGCAAAGTTGCCGTCTTTTTCAATGCGCACACACATATCGTGGGTTTTTAGGAAGTTGGCATTGTCCTCCTCCTGGCCGGGGATAGCGTCAAATACCGCCATGGGCAGGTTGCAGGCCAGGGCCTCGGAAACGGTAAGGCCGCCGGGTTTTGTGACCAGCAGGTCAGCGGCGTGCATATATTTTTCCACCTCGTCGGTAAAATACAGCAGCCGGGTGGGGATGGCCCGGTTCTCCTCAATCTCCCGCTCAAAGGCATCAAACAGTTTCTGGTTGCGGCCGGTGATCACGATGATCTGCATTTTTACGTGGGTGGCAGCCAGGTCCCGGTACAGCTTGATGATGTTGGACACCCCAAAGCTGCCGGCCATGAACAGCAGGGTGGGCAACTCAGGGTCAAAGTTCAGTTGGCGCAGCAGCATGGCCTGGTCCTGGGGGTCAAAGAACACCCCGTGCACCGGGATGCCAAAGGGGCATACCTTCTCCAGCGGCACGCCGAACTCCCGCAGTTCCGGGACCATGTCGTCGCTGGCAACCACATAGCTGTCCACCTCATCGGCAATATAGGCCCGGTGGGCGCCGTAGTCGGTGATGATGCAGATAAGCGGGGCGCTTACCAGGCCATCGGCCTTTAAGGCGGCGACCATCTCTGTGGCAAAGGGGTGGGTGGTGATGACCACGTCCGGGGCGTAGCTCTCCAGGGTAGGGTACAGCAGGTTGCTAAACAGGCCGCTTAGCTTGGGTACCAGGCTGGCAAAGCGGTTCTGCTTGTTGGTGCGCTTATAGAGCCGGCCGAACAGCATAGGCGCCTTTTTTGCCATAAACAGGTAGCTGTCGCAGACGGTCTTATCCAGCAGGCGGCCTACGGCCTTCAGGCAGTCCACATTTTTTACATCCCAGCCCGTATTCTCCCGGATGTATGCCTCTACCGCATTGGCGGCCCGGATGTGGCCCCCGCCGGTGGCGGCGGTGAGCAGTAAAATTTTCATCGCGCTTATCTCCTCATGCTCCATACTGGGCAGGGGCTAACCATAACGGTAAGCCTCTGCCATCCTAAACGAACCTGCGGACATTAGTATAGCCGCAAGCCGCGTTGCGCCTTGCCAAATCGCCAAGGCGATTTGTAAACTTGCCCTGCAAGTTTTGGCTCTACTGAAATATCCTGGGGGTATTATAGCATAGCTGCAAGCCGCGTTGCGCCTTGCCAAATCGCCAAGGCGATTTGTAAACTTGCTTTGCAAGTTTCGGCTCTACTGAAATATCCTGCGGATATTATAGCACAAACCGCAAGGGGGTTCCAGCGTTTTTAAAAAGCGTAAGCTTTTTGTAAGCTAGCGGCCGGTTGTGGGAAAAGAAGAAAGAAATATAACAAAATTGAAACCAATTTCAAGCATTTAGCGACTTTACATTTAAGGGCCGGCAATGTATAATAATAAAGTAAAGCCCGCGCTGGTAAAGCGGCAGGGCGCCGGCTGACGAAACTTGCCCGCATACGCGGGAGGAAGGACCACATAGATGGCGGAAATGAAAAAGAAAATTACTTGGAAACGGGCCGCGGCACTGGCAGCGGCGGCGCTGATGATTGCGGTGGGCATGGGAGCCTGCAAGCCGGGGGAAGAGGACGCCAGCGGGGAGTCCAGCCTGGTTTCTTCCCAGGTGAGCGACCCCACCCGGTTCCCGGAAGGGGCGACCATTGGCGGGAAGAACGTGGGCGGCAAGACGGTGGACGAGGCGCTGAAGATCGCCCGTAGCGCGTTGGAAGAAACGATGGACGCTTTGGAGATCAGCGTGAAATTTAAGGACGATACCGTTTCCCTAAAGGGGGCGGACTTTACCGCCCAGGACATTTTGGAACTGACTTTGCCGGATATGCTGGAAACCCGCAAGGCGGACAAGTTCGACCTGCCTTTTGTGGTTGACCTTTCCCCGGCAGGCCGGCAAAAGCTGGACGAGGCTGCAAAGGCCTGCTATGCCCAGGCCAAGGACGCGGAGATTGGCGGCTTTGACGGGGGCAACGGGTTCAGCTTTACGGATGAAATAAAAGGCAGCCGGGTGGATATGGCCGCGACCCTGCGCAACGTGCGGGAACTGCTGGCCCAAAAACATGGCGGGGCCATACAGGCGGCTTTTGTGGAAACGCAGCCTAAAATCACCAAGAAATACTTGCAGGAGAACTTTAAAAAGCTTTCTACGTATAGTACGGTTTCCAGCAACAATGCCAACGGGAACAGCAATATGAACCTGGCGCTTTCCAAGGTAAACGGTACCATACTGAAACCCGGCGAGGTGTTTTCTTACAACGGCACTATCGGCGACAGCACCGACCCGGCTGCGGGCTGGCTGCCGGCCGGGGGCCTGGTAGGCGGGCTGAGCGTGCAGGTCTATGGCGGCGGTATCTGCCAGGGGTCTACCACCATCTACAACGCCGCGCTGATGGCCGGCATGGAGATTGTGGAAAGGGACTGCCACAGCAGCCCTTCTGGCTACTGCCCCATTGGGCTGGACGCCACCGTGGATTACGGCAGCATTGACTTTAGGTTTAGGAACTGCCTGGAGAACCCGGTATATATCGCCTCGTGGATGGACGGCGCGACTTTGACAGTGGAATTCTACGGCTGTTTCCCGGCTGAATGGGATGACATCCAACTGGGGTCAGAGCAGACCGGCAGTGAGCCGCCCAGGGATTCGGTGGATTTCCAGGTGGACGGTTCCCTGGCAAAGGGGCAGTTTGTGCGTAAGACCTCTGGCAATAACGGCTATTATGCCAGCGCCTGGCGGGTCTTTTATAAGAATGGCCAACAGGTGCGCACAGAGGCATTGCCTGACTCTTACTACCGCTCCACAGGAAAAATCTTCTTGGTGGGGCCGGGGACAGATACCTCTAAGGTGGATACGGGCAAGGAGAGCGGCAGCACAGAGCCCACGCCGTTACCCAGCCCTACGCCTACCCCGAAACCCAATGTGACCCCCACCCCGGAGCCCCCTGCCCCGCCGGTGGATACGCCCACCCCGGAACCTACGCCCGAACCCACCCCGGAGCCCACGCCTGAGCCTACCCCGGAGCCTACGCCCGAACCGCCCCCGCCGGAGGAGGGCGGCGGGGAGGAAGGCGGCGACTCTGCCGAATGACCCAGGGTTTGCCAAAATACCTCTATTTGGTTGCACTTGTTTGAAAATCGAAAAAGCCGTCTTTCTACCTACAAGCGGCCACTTAACTGTGCGGGCCCCGCTGTTGCCCCTGTTTTCAAACAAGCCGTAAGCCAAATTTCCAGCATGGCCGATGGTAGGGCAGTATTGTCCGACCATCGGCTTTATGTGGAATAAGGGGATTTCAGCGAAACAGTGGCACACACATAAGGGAAAGACGCAAGCTTATAAATTTACTCTAAAACGAAGATAAAGCAACTCAAAAACAAAAATGTGATAGAGAAGAAAAACAATCAAAGAAAAAAGGAAAATAAAAAAGAAAAAGAAGAAAGTGATAAAAAACCGCCCCATTCGCGGGCAGCAGACTTGAAAATAAAGCAGTAATTCCCCGCGCGGATCAAAAGTTTTTGGGGATTCTTAAGACCCTTTTTCAAAAAGGGTCTTAAGCCGCCGGAGGCAAATTTACAAAGGCCAACAGCAAACTTAACGCCATAGATCTGCCGGAGCAGGCCTTTAGGGAGGAGAACCGATATGAAAGATGGATTTATCAGGATAGCGAGCGCCACGCCGCGCGGGAAGGTAGCAGACGTGGGCTGGAACGTAGAACAGGTACGAAAACTCATTGAGGAGGCGGCCAAGGCCGGGTGCGGGGTAGTCTGCCTGCCGGAACTGGCGGTCACCGCCTATACCTGCGGCGACCTGTTCCAGAACCGGGTGCTGCTCACCGGAGCGGAGCGGGGCCTACGGCAGTTGCTGGAAGAAACGGCAGGACTGGACATTGTATGTGTCGTAGGGGCGCCGGTGGCCTGGCAGGGCTCGCTGTACAACTGTGCGGCAGTATTCCACCGGGGCCGACTGTTGGGGCTGCCGGCTAAAACGGCCATCCCCAACTATGGCGAGTTCTACGAGGCCCGGTATTTTACCCCAGCAGGGGCGCCCCAGGAGGTGGTTTTCTGCGGTCAAAGGGCCTGGATGGGCAAGGGCCTGCTGTTTCCCTGCGAGAACGTGGAGGGGCTGGTTTTGGGGGTGGAGATCTGTGAGGACCTGTGGGGTGCGGAGCCCCCCAGTGCCCGGCTGGCCCAGAACGGCGCCACGCTGATCTGCAACCCTTCCTGTAGCGACGAGGTGGCGGGGAAGGCGGGGTACCGGCAGGATCTGGTGAAGATGTGGTCGGGCCACATTATGAGCGGGTATCTGTATGCGGACGCCGGGCCGGGGGAATCTACCGGGGACATGGTGTTTGCGGGGCATGATATCATTGCCGAAAACGGCGGGGTGTTGGCGGAAAGCCAGTTGTTCTCTACCGGCTTGACCATGGCCGAGATAGATTTGGAGCGCCTGATGCAGGAGCGCCGTCGGGCCAATACCTGGCAGGATAGGCACGACGGGGATCTGGTGCGGATACCCTTTGCCTACAACCAGGGGACGCTGGCAGCTTTTTCGCCGGAAAGGCAGTTCTCCAGCCAGCCCTTTGTGCCGGAGGATCCGGCAGCACATGGGGCGCGTTGCCAGATGATCCTGACCATGCAGGCCCAGGGGCTTGCCACCCGGATGCGGCATATTGGCTGCAAAAGCGCGGTGATTGCCTTCTCCGGCGGGCTGGACTCTACCCTGGCGGCGCTGGTAGCGGTACGGGCTTTTGACCTGCTGGGGCTGCCCAGGGCGGGGATATTGGCTATCTCCATGCCCTGCTTTGGCACCACTGGCCGCACAAAGCACAATGCCCAGTGTATGGCCCAAGAACTGGGGATGGAGTTCCGGGAGCAGCCCATCGCCAAAACGGTTTTAAGCCACTTTGGGGACATCGGCCAGGATCCGGAAAACTATGATGTGACCTTTGAAAATGCCCAGGCCAGGGAGCGGATGCAGGTGGCAATGGATATTGCCAACCAACGGGGCGGGCTGGTGATTGGTACCGGCGACCTTTCCGAGTTGGCGTTGGGCTGGGCGACCTATAACGGCGACCATATGTCTATGTACGGCGTAAACGCCGATGTGCCCAAGACCCTGGTACGGCATTTGGTGCGGTACGAGGCGGAACGCCTGGGCGGCCGGCTAGGGCAAGTGCTGTTCGATGTGCTGGACACCCCGGTAAGCCCGGAACTTTTGCCGCCAAAGGACGGGGAGATTGCCCAAAAGACCGAGGAACTGGTAGGCCCATATGAACTGCACGATTTTTTCCTTTACTATCTGCTACGCTACGGCTTTGGGCCAGGGAAGATCTACCGCATGGCCTGCCGCAGCTTTGCCGGGCAATTTGCCCCGGACATGATTAAGGGCTGGCTGCGGGTGTTCTACCGGCGGTTTTTTGCCCAGCAGTTCAAGCGTTCCTGCCTGCCGGATGGACCGAAGGTGGGTACGGTCGGGCTTTCCCCGCGGGGGGATTGGCGTATGCCTAGCGACGGCTGGGCGACCCTGTGGCTGGAGGAGATCGAAGGGTTGTAAGGCGCGGGGGACGGGCGTTGGCCGGTTCCTTGCCTATTCTGGATTAGGAAGGTGTTTTTGTGCGTAATCCGCATATTTTGGTGACGATACCCATGTCTGACGAGCAGCGGGAGGCTTTGGCCGGGGCCGCGCCGGAGGCAAAGTTGCGGTTCCGGTTGGGGGAGGCTTTGCCCTCCGGCCGGGGCGGGGCGCTGCCTTTTCCGCAGCTTTTGCCGGCCGAAATAGCCACAGAAGAGGACATTGCCTGGGCGGATGCTATTTTAGGCAATGTGCAGCCGGCCCTGTTGCAAAAGGCGGGCCGCCTGCAATGGCTACAAACTAGCAGCGCGGGGGTGGAGTGGTATACGGCCCCTGGCGTGCTGCCGGAGGGTACGGTGCTTACCAACGCGACCGGGGCCTACGGGCTGGCCATCTCGGAGCATATGTTGGGCACGTTGCTCATGGTGTTTAAGAAGTTAGAACTTTACCGGGACGCCCAACGCCGGGAAGAGTGGGGCAGCCAGGGCCAGGTACGCACCCTGTTGGGGGCTACGGTGCTGGTGCTGGGTATGGGGGATATCGGCGGGGACTTTGCCCGGCTGTGCAAGGCCATGGGTGCATATGTTATCGGTCTGCGCCGCACAGAGGGGGAGAAACCTGCCGGTTTTGACGAGCAGCACCTAACCCCCGCGCTGGATGGGCTGTTGCCCAGGGCCGATGTGGTGGCCGTCACCCTGCCGGGCACGCCCGCTACCCGTGGAATGCTGGATCGGGCACGCATCAGCCGCATGAAACAGGGCGCGGTGGTGCTGAATGTGGGCAGAGGGTATATCATCGACACAGAGGCCCTGTGCGACGGCCTGGAAAGCGGCCATCTGGGGGGCGCTGGGCTGGATGTTACCGAGCCGGAACCGCTGTCCCCGGGCCACCGTCTGTGGCAGCTCCCCACAGCAGTGGTGACGCCCCATGTGTCAGGGGGCTACCACCTGTGGGAAACCCACCAGCGCATTGCGGATATTTTTGCCCGGAACCTGCGCCGCTTTGTGGCGGGCGAGCCGCTTGAAAATCAGGTGGACTTCACCACCGGGTACCGTAAGCGGTAAGGGGGTGCCTATGGCGGATAGGAGGAATATCCCGGCCGATAGGGAGCATTACCTGGATAATTCGGCCACCACACAAGTGCTGCCCGAGGCGGCGGCCGAGGCTCTCCGGCTGATGACAGTATGTTACGGCAACCCGTCCTCTTTGCATACCAAAGGCTTTTTGGCAAAAAAAGAATTGGACGCGGCCAGGGCTATCGTTGCCCGGCGGCTGGGGGCCGGGCCGGAGGAGATAGTGTTTACTGGTGGCGGGACAGAGGCCAATAACCTGGCGCTGCTGGGCGCGGCCCAGGCCCGCAGGCGGCTGGGAAACCGGGTGGTCACCACAGCGGTAGAGCATGATTCGGTACTGCGGGCTGTGGGGGAATTGGAAAAACAGGGTTTTGAAGTGGTGCTGCTGCGGGAGCCGGATGACCGGGATGCACTGGAGGAAGCCATTGACGGGAACACGGTACTGGTGAGTATGATGCTGGTGAACAATGAAACCGGGGCCTTCTTGCCGGTGCAGGCGGCGGCAAGGGCTATCAAGCGTAAAAATGCCCCGGCCCTGCTGCATACGGATTGCGTACAGGCGTTTTGCAAGACAGACTTTACCCCTGCCAGGCTGGGGGCCGACCTATGTACCGTCAGTGCCCACAAGGTACATGGCCCCAAAGGGGTGGGGGCGCTGTATATCAAGAAAGGGGTGCGGGTGTTGCCCCAGATGCACGGCGGTGGGCAGGAGCGGGGGATGCGTTCCGGGACAGAGAGCCTGCCGCTGATTGCCGCCTTTGCCAAAGCAGTGGAACTGGCCCCCAAGCCCGGGGCGGTTTTACCGGAGATGGAAAGGCTGAACCATATGCTGCGGGATAGGTTGGCGGATATGCCTGATATGGTGGTGAACGCCCCCGTCGAAGGCTTGCCGTATATCCTGAACCTGTCCGCGGTGGGGGTGCGGGCGGAAACGATGTTGCATTTCCTGGCCCAGCGAGGGGTGTATGTATCGGCGGGTTCTGCCTGCGGCAAGGGGGCGAAAAGCCATGTGCTTACTGCGCTACGCCTGCCGCCGGAGCGGGTGGAATCGGCGCTGCGGGTAAGCTTTTCCCGGTTCAGTACGGAGGAGGATGTTGCTGCCCTGGTAGAGGGGTTACGGGCTGGGCTGGGCAGCCTGGCCCGGGCAAGATAGCCAAGCGCCGCCCCGGCCCGCAAGGATGTGGTTTAACTATACGGCATCCATACCAGAACAGCACTTGAATCTTTTAGCAAGAATCGTAAAAGCCTTATACCGATATAAAAATAGGCCAATAACATAGCGAACGGTCGAACCAAAAGCCAATGGTGGGTGTACACCTTAAAGGCTTTTGAAGAGCCCCTCTGGGCACCGGAGGCGACCTTAAAAAAGGAGGAAAACACGTGAAGTATAAAGCAATTTTTTTTGACCGGGACGGCACGCTGGTAAGGGGCGACCATGAATGGGTCGCCTTTCGTAACGATAAGCTGCGGGAATGGAGCGGCCAGGAATTTGACAGCAGCTACGACTACTTTATGAAAATATTTGAGAGGGTACAGAAAGGCGGTTTTCCCTTTGCACCCTATAAAACGGTGGAGCAGGAGTTAGACTTCTTCCGGCAGTGGTACCTGTATGTGTTTGAGGATATGGGCATTACAGAAAAGGCTGCCGAGCGGGCCGACCTGCTGGTGGACAAGCTGTGGTACCTGAAAAAGCACCCTTACCCGGAAACAGTGGATGTGCTGGAATACTTCAAAAACAAGGGCTATAAGATGGGGGTCATCAGCGATTGCCCGCCTTCGCTGGAAATGACCCTGGAGGGCTGTGGGCTCCACCAGTACTTTACCAGCTTTACGGCCAGTTCCCTGATAGGGGCAGAGAAACCAGACCCGGCGATTTTTAACGCGGCATTGGCGGCCCAGGGGGTCACGGCGGAAGAGAGCCTGTATGTGGACGATTACCCGCCGGAGGCCGATGGGGCCAGGGCATTGGGGTTTACCGCATTCTTAATTGACCGGAACGAGAGCCAGCCTGCGTCGGAATGGCGGATACACAACCTGCGGGAACTGGTGAATTTTGTGGAGGGGAGAGGACGGCGTTGAAGGAAGTAATCCTGCTGAAACTGGGGGAGGTGGCCCTAAAGGGCCTGAACCGCCGGAAGTTTGAAGATGTGATGATCAAGAATATCAAGCGCCGCCTGGGGGACGCCGGGGCTTTTTCCGTAACCTCCCGGCAGTCTACGGTGTACGTGGAACCCCTGGACGACAGCGCGGACATGGATATGGCAGAGGAACGCTGTGCCCGGGTGTTCGGTGCGGTAGGATATACCCGGGCCGGGGCGGCCGAAAAGGATTTGAAGGCAATCAAGGAGCAGGCTGCCGGGTATTTACGGGAAGAACTGGAAAGTGCCCGCAGTTTTAAGGTGGAGTGTAAACGCAGCGATAAGAAATTTCCGTACCAGTCGCCGGAGATCTCTATGGAGGTGGGGGGATACCTGTTAGAGCGCTACCCCCATCTGCGGGTAGATGTACACCGCCCGGACGTAACCGTGCGGGTGGAGGTGCGGGAGCAGTATGCCTTTGTCCATGCCGACGCGAAACCCGGAGCCGGGGGCATCCCTGTAGGTACCGGAGGGAAGGCAGCGGTGCTGATCAGCGGCGGGCTGGATAGCCCTGTGGCCGCGTGGATGATGGCCCGGCGGGGGGTGGAACTTACCGCCGTGCACTTTGCCAGCCCCCCCTATACCAGCGAACTGGCCCATGACAAGGTGGTGCGGCTGCTGGAAAAAGTCAGCCGGTACGCGGGGCGTATTAAGCTGGTGACGGTGGAACTGACCCGCCTGCAAGAGGAAATCCGGGATCATTGCCCGGAAGATTTGGGTACGGTGATTTTGCGCCGGTATATGCTGCGGGCTGCCCAGCAGGTGGCAAAGGACGAGGGCTGCCTGGCACTTGTTACAGGGGAAAGCCTGGGACAGGTGGCCAGCCAGACCCTACAGGCCATTGCCTGCACAGACGCGGTGGTAGATATGCCCGTGTTCCGGCCCCTGATTGGTACGGACAAAGCGGAGATCGTTAAAACTGCCCGGCGGATCGATACCTATGACATCTCCATTGAGCCTTTTGAGGACTGCTGCACCATCTTCACCCCCCGGCACCCCAAAACCAAGCCTAGTATAGAGCAGGTGGAGCGGGGTGAAAGCGCCATAGACGGCCAGTCCCTCTTGCAGGAGGCCCTGGCCCATGTGCGAACCATCCACATCAGCGAATACTGAGAAACACGGCCGGTGACGGAAGGCTTTTGCCTTATAAAGAAGGGGAGCCCTCCACAGGCTCCCCTTCCTATTCAACTTTGGCTGCCGCTATCCGTCCAGATGCTAGCCAGAATATCCTTGAGCACCAGGAAGGCATCTAGCCGTGGGTAGCCGGTTTCCCTTTCCAACTGTTTCAGCAGTTCCTGTAGGGCCGCGGCGTAGGGGGCGGCATCCATCTCCTCCCGGTAGCGGGTAAGAACAGGGTATTGCTGGCCCCACAGTTGGGCCCAGTCGATCTTATCGCTGGTTTCCTGGCTGGTGCGGCTGACCACGTCCCGAATCTCCTCTACGTCTGCATCAAAGGCAATCAGCACGTCCAAGGAGAGGCAGTAAAGGGTGGCCAGCCTTTTTGCCTGCTGGATGTCCGGCAGGGTTTCACCAACTTCCCACTTGGAGATCGTCTGGCGGCTGACCCCCAGCTTTTCGGCTACGGCCTCCTGGGACAGCCCTTTGCGTTTCCTTGCCTGGAACAGGTTGTTGCCAATTCCCATACTTATGTCCTCCTTTGTGTGGTGTAAGATGAAAGGTACATGGCCGGATGCCTATATGTGCCATCTCAGCCGATGTCGTGCACATTATACCAGCAATTCTGTGGAAGTTCTAGCAAGCCTTTTTTGAAATTCCGCCCGTATCATTAACATATTGGAAAAGGGGTGCCTTATGGAAAATATTACAACCAAGCAGTTTTGCCCTTTGGGCGACCACATGGATCTATACCGGTTTATGCTGGATGTTTTCTCCGCGGGCCGGCAAGGCGGCGTGCCCGCTCCCTTCTGGGAATACGCCCTGGTGTCCACCTGGATGGATAAGTCCTACCTGCACCGGTGCCGGATGTGGAAGGATGGGGAGAAAATCGTGGGTTTCTGTTTTTACGAGAACCCGGTGTCAGACGTGTACTTTAGCCTGCGGCCCGGTTACGAGGCGCTGGCCCCGGAGATGGTGGCCTATGCCGGGGCGCATATGCCCCGGCCGGACGGCCAGCATCGGCTGGTGCTGGTGGGGGATCAGAAGGAATTTGCCCAGGCGGCGAAGGCGGCGGAATATACCCTATGTGACGGCTATGAGAGTTTTGTCTATGATGGCACAACTCCGCTGGACTACCCTCTGCCTGCCGGGTTCCGCTTTACAGAACCCGGTGGGGTGGATGTGGCAAAGGCTATGGAGTGCTGCTGGAAAGGCTTTGACCACGAGGAAACGGAGGGCCCCTGGAACGGGGAATTTGAGTCCGGTTTTGCGCTGATAAATGCCCCCCATGCCACACCGGCGCACCACATTGCTGTGATAAATGAGGCCGGGGCGTACGTCTGCTATGCGGGTATGTGGTGGGTACAGGAAAACAGGCTGGCCTACCTGGAACCCCTATGCACGGTACCCCAGTACCGGCACAAGGGCCTGGCAGCGGCGGTGCTCTCCGAGCTGTGGCGGAGGCTGCAGCCCCTGGGGGCCCGGTGGATGACCGGCGGGGGGAACCCTTTTTACCAGAAGATCGGCTATGGGCCGGGGGTGCAGTGGACCTATTGGAGGAAGTGAGAAGTAGGATATGGATAGAACAGGCTTACATTTCAAGCGTTTGGGGGAAGAAGATGGGGCGGCAACCAGGAAGTTGTTCGCCAGTGTATTTACGGAGGAGCCCTGGAATGACGACTGGTCGGACAGCAAGCAACTGGATGCCTATCTCCACGACCTGACTGGTCAAAGCAATTCCTTGGCCTTCGGCCTGTACGAGGGCTCGGAACTGGTTTGCCTGTCTTTGGGCCGGGTTAAGCACTGGTACACCGGCACGGAGTATTGTATTGACGAGTTCTGTGTGCAGACTGCCCGGCAGGGCCAGGGATTAGGTGGGCTCTTTATGGAGAAAATAGAGGCAGCCTGTAAAGATAGGGGGATGACCCACATTTTCTTGCTAACAGATAGGGACGTTCCGGCCTATGGGTTTTACCGAAAGCTGGGATTTTATGAGTTGGAAAGCAACGTGGCCTTTGCAAAAAAGCTGTAATTTTTGTTGGTTGCCCGACACTTTAGGAATATCCCATAACATGAAAATATCAGGAAGGTGAGATAGTATGAACGCGGAGATTATATCTGTAGGCACGGAGTTGCTTTTGGGCGCGGTAGTGAATACCGATGCAGCCATTGTGGCCCGTGCATTGTCCGAACTGGGCATCAACCTTTTGCATACCTCGGTGGTAGGGGATAACCCCCAACGCCTGCAAGAGGCAGTGGAAACGGCTATTGGCCGTAGCGGCCTGCTGATCATGACAGGGGGGCTGGGGCCCACCACCGATGACCTGACCAAAGAAACTACCGCAGCGGTAGCCGGGAAAAAGCTTACGCTGCACCAACCCAGTTTGGAGCGCATACAGAACTACTTTAATGAAAAGCAGGTCAGCGAAAACCAGGCCAAGCAGGCCTGGCTGCCGAAGGGCTGCATGGTGCTGCAAAATGATAACGGCACGGCGCCGGGCTGCGCGTTCCAGGCAGAAAACGGCTGTACCATCATTATGCTGCCCGGCCCACCCAGCGAGCTGGCCCCTATGCTGCACAACTATGCCGTACCCTACCTGAAACAGAATCAGGAGTACACCATCGTGTCCCATAACGTGCATATATATGGCAAGGGCGAGGCCCCTGTTGCCCAGATGATGGATGATTTGCTGCATGGGGAGAACCCGACCCTGGCCCCCTATGCCAATGAGGGGGAATGTTACCTGCGGGTAACGGCAAAGGCCTCCAGCCAGGCAGAGGCAGACCGGCTTTGCCAGCCGCTAATCGGGGAGATCAAAAAGCGGCTGGGGAATTTTGTTTACGCCGTGGACGTGGACAGCCTGGAGGAATTGGTGGTAGGGCAGCTACAGGAGCAGGGTAAAACCTTGGCTACCGCCGAAAGCTGTACCGGCGGGCTTTTGGCCAAGCGGTTGACGGATGTTTCGGGTGCATCCGGGGTGTTCCATATGGGGGTGGTAACGTACGCCAATGAGGCCAAAGAGCAGCTTTTAGGTGTGCCCCATGATGTTTTACTGGCTCACGGGGCCGTCAGTAAGGAAACGGCGCAAGCAATGGCCCAGGGCATCGTCAAGGCCAGCGGCAGTGACTTGGGTATTGGCATTACCGGTATAGCCGGGCCGGAGGGGGGTACGCCGGAAAAGCCGGTGGGGCTGATCTACATTGCTCTCAGCGATGGAAAAGAAACCTGGGTGGCGAAACGTGCGCCCATCGGCCGTACCAAAAGCCGGGAGTGGCACCGCCACTGTGCGGCCAGCCAGGCTCTGGACATGGTGCGGCGCTACCTGACCGGCCTGCCGGTGGTGGAGGACCAGGAATATGAGGGTGATAAAACCAGCCGGAGATGAGGCCCCCCACAGGCCGGTAGGCCGGTTTGCCCCTAGCCCTAGCGGGCAGATGCACCTGGGGAACCTGTTCAGTTGCCTGTTAGCCTGGCTGGCAGTTCGCGCACAGGGAGGGCGGATGATACTGCGTATGGAGGATTTGGACCCCCAACGCACCAGCCGGGCTTGGGGGGAGCGGCTGATGGAGGATCTCACGTTTTTGGGGCTGGACTGGGATGAGGGGCCTTACTGGCAGTCGGAGCGGGGGGCATACTACCAGCAATGCCTGGAAAAGCTAGAGGCGCAAGGGTTGGTGTATCCCTGCTTTTGCTCGCGGGCGGAGTTGCACGCCGCCAACGCCCCCCACGCCGCTGACGGGGAGTACCTTTACACCGGAAAATGCCGGTGGCTCACCCCACAACAGATAGCGGAACGGGCCAAAAGCCGTCCTCCGGCCCTCCGGCTGCGGGCAGAGGGCCGCATGGCCCTGACCGACGGCCACTATGGTGCTTACAGCCAGGACTTGGCCCAGGATTGTGGGGATTTTATCCTGCGGCGGTCGGATGGGGTGTTTGCCTACCAGTTGGCCGTAACGGCGGACGACGGCGCTATGGGCATTACCCAGGTGGTGCGGGGGCGGGACTTGCTGTCCTCTGCGCCCCGGCAGTTGTACCTGTACCGCCTGTTGGGGTTGCAACCGCCGGCGTTTGCCCACATCCCACTGCTCCTAGCGCCGGATGGCCGGCGGCTCAGCAAGCGGGACGCGGACATGGGCTTGGATGCCTTACGGACGCGGATGGGGGCGGAGGAGATCATAGGCCGGTTGGCCTACCTTGCGGGGCTGCTGAAACGGCCACAGCCAGTAAAGACTGCTGATTTGGTGGGAGAGTTCGCTTGGGAGAAAGTGCCCAAAGAGGATGTTGTGCTAAATTTTACGCTGTTTTAGGGGGATAATCCGTTATAATGCTGAAAGTGTCCTTGACATATTTTTCTATACCCACTATAATGAAGGTAGAGGCTTGGCGAGGACAGGCTAAAAACAGGAAAGAAGGTGCTGGTATGGGAAAGTTAAGCCGGATTGCAGGTAGATTGGTGGCGTTGGGGTTAGGCTGCTTTATCCGTAACGGCACTGGCGGTGGAGGGCGGGCCCACGCCGTCTGCATCGCCGGGGCCGGGTAGGCCGGAGGATCAAGTGCAGGTTAACCAGTTGGCCATTGACTGGTGCCAGGAAAAGGGCCTGATGTTGGGCAACGGTGATAGCTTTGACCCTATGATCCCGGCCAGCCGGGCCATGGTAGCCGAGGTGCTCTACCGGCTGGATGGCGGCCAGGGGGAATTCCCCACCGGAACGTTTGAGGATGTGGCTGACGGTGTGTGGTACGGCCAGGCAGTAAGCTGGGCCCACAAGCAGGGCCTAATGTTTGGCACCGGCGGGAACAGTTTCTCTCCCATCCGCCATATTACCCGGCAGGAGTTGGCCTGTGTCCTCTACCGCCGGGCGGGCTCGCCGGAAACTTGGCAGGCTACCTGGCAGTGGGATTGGCAAGAGTTGGATGACGGGGAGGACATTGCCCCCTATGCCCGTATGGCAGTACAGTGGGGGATGGAAAGCTATCTGCTCCCCCATTACTATTACAGCGATGGGGAGCATCACCAGTATTACCTGCCTAGGGGTACGGTGAGCCGCAGTGAGTTGGCGGAATTACTGTATAAGCTATACCTGTTAAACCCAGCGTCCTATGATATTGACCCGGCAGAGGTTGACTTCATTTCTCTGAATGGAGAAAACCCCACTGATAAAACCCGGCTGGATAAGCCGGAGGAGATCGAGCGGTTTATTGGCCTGTTAAACCGTGTGGAGTTAAAGACAGCCTGCTCGCAGACAGCCGCTGCGGGTTGTGCCGGCAAAGGGTTTACCATCTTCCTTAAGCAGGAGGGGGTGCAAGACCCAGCCCTTAAGGAGCGGAATACCCTGCGTTTTGAGCAGTCGGGTACTGCGCAGTTGGCATTTTCCGGTGACGAGGCCCGTGGCTTTGAGGTGGTATATACCCTTATCCTGCCTGATACAATGCCAGAGGATGCGTTCGCCGAATGGATTTACGGGCTAAAAACCGGCGAGGATGCCAGCGGGGATGTAGAATCCTCAGAGTAAAAGAGCACCCCGCAAGCCAAATGAGGCGCTATGGATTACAGCAAGCGGGTGTGCAAGTAAGGTCTCCACAGGGTAATCTGGCGCGGCAGTATTGTAGGCAAAAAAGAACAGGCCGTCCCGGTTGGGGCGGCCTATTAAGTTTTACTTATCAGAAGGTTTCGTAGTTATGGGCATCCTTCAGCACCATATCCTTAACCTTCATCAGGCGGATCTGGGTGGAGCGCTCGTTCTCGTCCAGTTTCATGGAGATGTACTTGATATTGGCCTGCAGTTCGGGAATCATCACGTGTTCCAACGCGTTTACCCGGCGGCGGGTCTTTTCTATCTCCACGGCCATCAGTTGGCAGGCCTTTTCGGTTTCAGCCAGCTTAAGCATATCCGGGAAGATATCCGAAAGGGATTGCACGGCCCCGTCCAGGTCACTGGAAGTAAAGGCAAACCCGTAAGAGAAGATATCGTTCTGATCCGGGGAGCGGGTCTTAAAGTCAAAGGTGGGGATATCCACGCTCATCACGTTTTCTACGCCACTCTCCACACTGACCCGCTGTTTGGGGGCCAGCATGGCGGTATTCAGCACCTGATCCTGCATCCCGGCCCGGGCCAGCAAAAAGTTTTTGTTGGCCGCGGCGATGCCCTCTTCTACGTGTTCCCGCAGGGTGCGGTTCTCCCGCACTTTCTCCAAAAACTGGCGCATCAGCTCATCGCGCTTATCCTTCAGCAGCTTGTGGCCGCGGGTAGCGGTGGCAAGCTTTTTCTTCAGGCGGGTGAGCTCCATGCGGGTGGGGGTGATCTGTTTACTCGCCAAGAGCCATCACACCTTTCCGTAATACTGATCCAGGAACTTGTCGCTGATACGTTTCAGCTCGGAGCGGGGCAAAATGGAAAGCAGTTTCCAGCCGATGTCCAGGGTGTCCTCAATATCCCGGTTGGCACTGTAGCCCTGGGATACATATTCGCCCTCAAAAGCATCCGCAAACTTGGCGTACAGCTTGTCGATATCCGTCAAAGCAGCTTCGCCCAGCACCACCATCAGTTCTTTTGCCTCTTTGCCACGGGCATAAGCGGCAAAAAGCTGGTTCATGGTAGCGGCGTGGTCGGCGCGGGTACGGCCCTCACCGATGCCCTTATCCTTCAAACGGCTCAGGGAGGGCAGCACGTCGATGGGCGGGGAGATGTTCTTGCGGTACAACTCCTGGCTCAAGATGATCTGGCCCTCGGTGATGTACCCGGTCAAGTCCGGGATGGGGTGGGTCTTGTCGCCCTCAGGCATGGTCAAGATGGGAATCATGGTGATGGAGCCGTTTTTGCCCTTCTGACGGCCGGCGCGCTCATACAAGGTAGCCAGGTCCGTGTACATATAGCCCGGATAACCGCGGCGGCCGGGAACCTCTTTACGTGCGGCGGAAACCTCACGCAAGGCGTCGGCATAGTTGGTAATGTCGGTCAGAATAACCAGCACGTGCATATTCTTCTCAAAGGCCAGGTACTCCGCAGCGGTCAGGGCCATCTTCGGGGTGGCAATACGTTCTACGGCAGGGTCGTTGGCCAGGTTTACGAACATAACAGTGCGGTCAATAGCCCCGGTTTCCCGGAAACTCTGCACGAAGAAGTTGGACTCCTCGAAGGTAATACCCATAGCGGCAAAGACCACCACGAAGGGGTCATTGGTCCCGCGTACCTTGGCCTGCCGGGCAATCTGGGCAGCCAACTGGGCATGGGGCAGACCACTGGCGGAGAAGATCGGCAGTTTCTGGCCGCGTACCAGCGTATTCAGGCCGTCAATGGCGGATACGCCGGTCTGGATGAACTCCTGGGGATAGTTACGAGCGGCGGGGTTCATGGGTAGGCCGTTGATGTCCACCCGGCGGTCAGGCAGGATTTCGGGGCCGTTATCAATGGGGCGGCCCAGGCCGTCAAATACCCGGCCCAGCATATCCTCACTAACACCCAACTCCATGCTGTGGCCCAAAAAGCGTACCTTAGAGTTAGAAAGGTTAATGCCGGTAGAGTTCTCAAACAACTGTACCAGGGCATTGCCTTCATTGATCTCCAGCACCTTGCAGCGGCGGCGCTCACCGTTGGCCAGCTCAATTTCGGCCAACTCGTCGTAAGAAACGTTTTCCACGTCCCGCACCAGCATAAGGGGGCCAGCCACTTCCTGGATCGTTCTATATTCCTTAGGCATCAGAAGTCCTCCTTTGTCTGCTTGGCGTCATTCAGTTCCTGGTCCAGTTGGGCCATGACCCGGTCAAAGTTTTCCTTGATCTTATCCGGCTCTGTGTATTTGAAACGGCCGATCTGCTCACGTACAGGCAGGTCGATAAGTTTCTGGATATCCACGCCGGCGTTCAGGGCGCCCAGGGCCTTGTCGTAGTACCCGGTGATCAGCAGCATCATATCATGCTGCTTTTCCAGGGCAGTATAGGTGTCGATCTCGTCGAAAGAGTTCTGGTGGAGGAAGTCCTCACGGATGCTGCGGGCGGCCTCCAATTTCAGCCGGTCCGGGGCAGAGAGGGCGTCCATACCAACAAGCTGTACGATTTCCTGCAACTCAGCCTCGTCCTGCAACAGGCCCATCATCTTGGTGCGCTGGGCGGTCCAGTCCTCGGCCACATTGCCATTGAACCAGGCCTCCATATCATCCAGGTACAAGGAGTAGCTGGTCAGCCAGTTGATGGCCGGGAAGTGCCGCTGCTGGGCTAAAGAGGAATCCAGGCCCCAGAACACTTTCACGATGCGCAGGGTCGCCTGGGAAACAGGCTCAGAAATATCACCGCCGGGAGGGGACACAGCGCCGATAACGGACAGCGCGCCTTCCCGGTCGCCGGAGCCCAGGGTCTTAACGGAACCGGCCCGCTCGTAGAACTGGGCCAGACGGCTGCCCAGGTAGGCCGGGTAGCCCTCTTCGCCGGGCATCTCTTCCAAGCGGCCGGACATCTCGCGGAGGGCCTCAGCCCAGCGGGAGGTGGAGTCGGCCATCAGGGCCACAGAATAGCCCATGTCCCGGAAGTACTCGGCAATGGTGATGCCGGTGTAAATGGATGCCTCACGGGCAGCCACGGGCATATCGGAGGTGTTGGCGATCAGCACGGTGCGTTCCATCAGGGACTTGCCGGTTTTGGGGTCCACCAGTTCGGGGAACTCATTAAGCACGTCGGTCATCTCGTTGCCACGTTCGCCGCAGCCGATGTAGACCACAATGTCGGCCTCGGCCCATTTTGCTAGCTGGTGCTGGATAACGGTTTTACCGCTGCCGAAGGGGCCTGGTACAGCGGCCACGCCGCCCCGGGCGATGGGGAACATACAGTCCACCACCCGCTGGCCGGTTACCAGGGGACGGTTGGGAGGCAGCTTTTCTTTATAGGGGCGGCCCATACGCACGGGCCAACTCTGCATCAGGCCCAAAGGCTTTTTGCCGTCCTTGGTTTCTACGGTGGCCACGGTGTCCGTAACCTTGTACTTGCCGGCTTTGATCTCCGTCAAGGTGCCGGACACGCCGGGGGGGACCATGATTTTATGGGAAACCACGTCGGTTTCCTGCACAGTGCCGATAATGTCGCCACCGGTCACTTCATCCCCTGCTTTGGCGGTGGGTACAAAGTCCCATTCCAGGTCCCGTTTCAGAGAGGGGACCTCCACGCCGCGTTGCAAGTTGTTGCCGGAAATTTTCATAATGTCATCCAGTGGGCGCTGGATGCCGTCGTAAATGCTGCTGATAAGGCCGGGCCCAAGCTCAACGCTCATGGGCAGGCCGGTGGAAACCACCGGTTCGCCGGGGGCCAGGCCAGAGGTCTCCTCGTATACCTGGATGGAGGCCTCGTCGCCGTGGATCTCGATGATTTCGCCGATCAGGCGGCGTTCGCTAACGCGCACCACGTCGAACATATTGGCATCGCGCATACCTTTGGCGATCACCAGAGGCCCGGCTATTTTTTTGATGGTGCCATTGCTCATGTTTAACGATCACCCGTTTCTTGTTAAATTATAAAGTTGGCGGAGGGGGCTGGGAAGAAAAACCGAAAGGTCAAGCCACCGTACTGGCCTCTTCAAGTTTCTGAAGAGAGAAACGCTGCCAGACAAGCAAACGCTGGGAACCCTATGCCTGTTTTCCACAAGGGAGTGGACATTGGTGGCAGTCGCTAGGTGAAACCGCTGTTTCAGCCCGAAGAACATACCACAAGGGCCCACGCTATCCTGGTCGTGCGTTTCGTGCTTTTGGCGGCTTTGGGGCCGCTCTTCTTAGTCCTCCGTCAGTTGCCGTTAAAGATAATGTCCGAGCCTACCGCCTGTTCTACCGAGCGCTTTACCATGTTGATGCCAAGCCCCGTATTGCCCCGCACCCCCGGAATGGGGATAACGGCAGGTAACAGGCTTTCCCGGCAGCGGTCCAGTTCGGCGGTCAGCTCTTCGGCCAGGGCCTCGGTGATGTATATGACGGCGTAGTCCTGCTCGCACAGGCGGCGCAGGGTTTTAGCGCCCTCCTCGCCGTCCCGTACGGGGAACACCTCCAGCCCCAGGGCCGCAAAGCCGTAAATGCTGTCGCGGTCGCCCAAAACTGCAATTTTATACATACATTTCCCTCAGTCTTTCCCGGAGCATCCGGTCGTCAAGCCCGTTTAGCTTGCCGGAAAGGATGATCCGCACGGTGCTGATCTCGTTGCGCCGGGCTACCACGAAGGCGAACAGGGGACCAATGGTAAAGGGGTTGGATTTCTGCTCCTTTATCAGGTCCATCACCTTGTCGTCGCACCACTTTTCAAAGGCCGACCAGGACTCTTTCAGCCGCTCGGTGGCATCCTGGTAAGGCGTTACCGCCAAGTAGGCATACAGATCTTCCAGGCTTTTGCAGGCGGCAACAGCCAGGCTTTCTGTGTCCAGAGTACCGCAGGGGGCCAGGGCGCTCTCTAAAAAGGCGCGGTTTTTACCGGTTTTGCAGGCACGCACCGCAACCTTAATGTCAGAAACAGCCACGGTCAATTCGGCGTAATCCCGCAAAATATCACTGCCGCTCTCCCGGCCGCAGGCCAAAAGGTCTATCAGGCAGGCCTTGTCAAGGATGATATCGCAAAGCTGCCCGTCCTCGGTCTGCAAAAGGGTATGGTAGGCCTCGTCGGCAGCCTGGGCCATCCGCTGGGGCAGGGGCGAAAAATCACCCTCCCGCACGCAGCGCATCATCAGTTCCGGGTCAACGGCGCCTCCGGGCAAAAATACCTCGTGGGGTTCCGTGCCTGTAACAACCGCCTTAATGGCGGCCTTCAGGTTGTTGTAGTCGGTGGGGAACAGCAGCACCTGGAAAGGGGTCATGTCGTCGGTCAGCTCGTGGATGAAGGCCCAGGTCTTCTCCTCTTCCGCTGCCAATACCTCTTCCGGCGTAGCGCCGCCGTTCCAGCCCTTGTCGCTCAGGGTGCGCAGGCACTCGTCCAAGCTGCGGCAGGCCATTAGCTGGTCGATATCCTGGCGGCTCAAAAGCCCCAATTCCCGCGAGCGCACCCTGGCCACCGCGTAGATGTATTGTTCACTCATAAGCAGCTTTCCTTTCTCCGGGCGGCGTTACGCCACCGGGAACAGCAGCCGGCCGGCCGCGTCCCGCAGCTCTTCCCAGGCGTCCTCAAAGATGGCCCGGAAGGTGCAGTTGATGTCCACGCCGCCGTAAACCAGCATAAAGCCGCTCTCTATCTTGTGGGGCTTGGGGGAGATAGTGACCTCCGCCTCCGGCACGGCCTTGCGCATACGGGCCAGAAAGTCATCGGGCAGGCGGTCTATGTCTTTTTTGTTCAGGCGCATCTCGCCCCGGCCCTCCTGGGCAAACCGCTTATACAGCGTCAACAGGGTCTCAAAGTATGCCTGGTCGGGGGCATTTTCCAGGGAATCCCTGGCAGCGTCCACGGCCTCGCGGATCAACGCCTGCTTAAAGACCAGCATCTCGTTGCGCTGTACCAGATCCGCGGCAGACTGGGCCCGGTCACGGATATCCTGGGCCCGGCGCTCGCCGTCCTTCAGGGTGGCACGGACCTTCTCGGCGCCTTCACTCTTCGCGTTATCCGCGATCTCGCCGGCCTGTTTCCGGGCCTCCGCCAGGATCTCCTCAGCCTCTTTCTGGCCGTCGCCGGCAATCTGGCTGATGATAGAATCCAATCCGGTCATGGGTCTTGCCTCCTCTCTCCTGATGTCAGGGCCCGCATCAGACCTGGATGGTGCCGATGCTGGTGATAGCCAGGATGGAGATCAGCAGGGCCAGAACCGCGTAAGTCTCAACCATGGCGGGGAAGATCATGGACTTGCCGAACTGGTCAGGCTTTTTGGCTACCAGGGAGATGGAGGATACCGCAGCCTTGGCCTGCCACTTGGCAGAAACCATGCCCACAATAGCCATGGGCAGGCAGGCGGCCAGGTACAGCAGGCCCTTGGCCAGGCTGATGTCAGAGCTGCCGCCCAGCACGCCGATCTGGGTGAGGGTAACGAAACCGATCAGCAGGCCGTAGATGCCCTGGGTACCGGGGAGCAGTTGCAGGATCAGGACTTTACCGAACTTAGAGGGATCCTCGGTAACTACGCCCGCAGCGGCCTGGCCGGTCATGCCCACACCGATAGCGGAACCAATGCCGCCCATCAAAGCGGCCAGCACAGCGCCCAGCAGGGCGAAAACGATGCCCATAGTTGTCCAATCAAACATTGTCTATTCCTCCGTAAATTTGATATATTTTGTCTTGGTGGCAAAGGGCTCAAATTTGCGCCCGCCGCCCTCATAGAACTTGCCAAAGAACTCTACGTACTGCAAGCGGTTGGTATGTACGTAGGCGCCCAGCAGGTTGATGAGCAAGTTGAGAACATGGCCGATGATGAACACCAGGATAAACAGGATGACACCTACCGGGCCGCCGCCGGCCATAGTGCCCAGCATATTGAACACCTGGGCGATAACTCCCGTGGCCAGGCCCAGCGCCAGTAGGCGGGAGTAGGACAGGATATCCGACAGCCAACTGGATACGCCGTACAGGCCATACAGGCCCTTCAATATCCGTTTGACGCCCCGGCTCTCCCGGCCGCTGGTGGCAATGATGCCCACCGCGCCGATACCTGCCAGCACCATAGCAATGGTGGTGACAATGGGGGGGATGTTCATGTGCAAGCTCATCATGTCCTGGAACATACTGGTGGAGATCAGGCCGATGATCAGGCCCCCTACCAGCATATACCAGAACCCGCTGTCATACAAGGCGTCCAGGTACTTGCCTCGGCGGCACAACTGGTAGACCTGCATAGCCAGGCCTGCAAACAGGTGGATGATGCCTAGCAGGAAACTGAACAGCATCAGCCGCATGGGTTGCTCCAGCGGCGCGAACCACAGGGGCGGCACAATAATCTCTTGCCCGAAGAACGTGCGGGAAACTACTGTAATGGCGTCGCCGAAATAGCTGCCGAACAATACGCCCCAGAACATGGTGGAAAGCCCGCAGAAGAAGAACATCCGCAGGGTCTTACGCAGGCCGTCCTCAATGTTTTTGAACTTTAAAAGCACAATGCCGCAGCACAGGGAGATCAAAAACCCATAAGCCGCGTCGGAAAGCATCATGCCAAACAGGACATAGTAGAACACGCACATCACTTTTGCGGGGTCAACCTCCCACTTGCCGGGCAGGCTGTAACCCTCGATAACGCCCTCAACAGGCGCGCCGAAGAACCCGTTCTGTAGTTTGATCGGCAGATCCTCGTCCTCGGCGGGGGTTTCCACCTCCACAAAGGCGTTGTACTTCTCTTCCAGCTCCTGTTGCAGGGCAGGGGCCCGGCGGGCCTCCACATAGCCGGTCAGCCAGAATACATGGGGGCTCTGCCACAGTTGGCCCAGCACCTCATACTTGTCAGCCCGCATGGCGTAATAATCCGCCGTAAACAGCAGGGCCTCCCGCTGGCTGGTATAAGAAACGATCTCCTTTTCCGCCCCGGCAATCTCCTCTTTTGCCGCTTTGATGCGCCCCCGCAACTCTTCCACCCGCTCAGGGGGGGAGGTTTTGGAAGGGGTGGCAGGGTAGGTAAAGCCCATGCCCCTAAGGGCGGCCTCTACCTTGATGCCGTACTTGCCCAGGCATACCACAAACACGCAGGTCTGCTGGGGGGCGGTGCTGATGACCTCTACCTCCACACCCTGGGCCTCAGGGGCGGCTGTAGCCAGGCGGGTCTTGATCTCCCCCTCGGTAAGTTCTTCCGGGAAAGAGCCGATGAACACGCTGGAGGAGCGGGTCCCGATGGTGCGCATGGAGATGTCCAGGCCCATCCAGGGTTTTAGGGCGTCGATCTGGGATTCCAGCCGGGCGATCTCCGCCTGCTGGTCGGTAATACGTTTGCCCAGGGCGTGCAGCCGGCCGGCTGTTTTTGTCAGCGCGGGGGCGGCCTCAGCGGTTTCCTCATACTGCCGGGCAGTAATGCCCCGGCGGCCCTCCAGCATAGACAGCATGGACTTTTGGGGGGGCGCATAGCTATCCAGCACCTCTACGGCGCTGGTGATGAGTTGGGCATTTTTTTCGAACGTCTGCCGCGCGGAAACGGTGTCCGTTTTGGAGAAGGGGCCGTCGGTACCGGCCTCCTCCGGGCTGTTTACCTCCAGGACGGCTTTGCGCTGCAGCATTTCAAGGATCTTTTTGCGGTTGCTTTTCAGCGCGTACACATGCACGCGTTTCATTTCCACTACCGCCATCTGCATCGAACCTCCTTAGGTCTTACCCAAAACGATTTTACAGAGCGTTTCCACGACCTTGCCGCGGTTCTCTTCGGCCCCGCGGCGCAGGCTTTCCTGCTGGGAGAGGGTCTGCTGCTTTACGCTGGCGGTCAGCTTGTCGGCGTCCGCGCGGGCTACCCCGCACAACACGTCGGCCTTTTTGCCGGCCTCCTTCACGGCGGCCTTAATGGCCTGCTCGCCCTGGTTTTTTGCCTCGGCAACCAGCCGTTCCCCTTCCTCCTTCGCGTTCAGCACTGCCTGGCGCGCTTTCTGCTCGGCATCGCTGATGGCCTGCATGGTCTCTTTTGCCAAACTGTTTCACCTCCTGGTCGGGGATGCCTCAAAGGGCTACCCCTCATGGTTCACCCGGCCGGGCAAAGGGCGTAACCGGTAGCCGGGCGCCTGCTATAAGGGCAGGCCGGTCCCCTGTGGTCCCAGGGCAAGGCCGGCGCTGACCGATTAGCTTGCGACAGGCCTATTATACCTCTTTTGCCGCTAAAAGTCAAAACTAAAAATTATATTCCAGAAGAAAAATAATGCGGTTTTCCGCATAAAAAAACACCGGGGCCCATAAGGCCCCGGTGGGGTTGGTTTTCACACGGTTTTTCCTTGCGGAGAGCCCTTTATCCTTCCGAAGAAGACCCCTCGCTGGAGGTGCTGCTTGTAGAAGAGGAGGCGGTATCTTCCTCGGCAGAGGAGGTGCCGTTCTTGCCCATCACATCGGCTATGGCGGTGGTTTTTACCCCGGCAATGGCCTTGGCGTTGATGGTCACGTCCAGGCCGGCACCTTGCTCCATGGTGTACGCCAGGAAGTCGTCGCCCTTCATGGCGCGCAGCAGGGAGTCCATGCGCTCTTCGTCGGCCAACAGGGCCTCAAAGTCCTGGGTAATATCCAGCTTTTGCACCACATAGTAGCGGCTGGTGGCGTCTATCACAGCGGCCTCCTCATTTTTTAGGGGGAACAGGGCGTCGGAGAACAGGGTGCTCATGGAGCTGTTCCCCATTGCCATAGGCTCGCCTACGGTGGGCTCCTCACTGCTGAGGGTCTTGTGCTTTTCCACGGCCTTGTCAAAGTCCAGCCGGCCGTCGTTGATAAGCTCTACCGTGTCATCCAGCATCTCCCGTACTTCCTTTTTCTCGTCCTCCTCCATATCCACGGCGGTATCGTCCTCGCCGGCCTTGGTCAGGGGGATGGAGAAATACTGGTAATAGGTGTAGTTGTCCAGGTAATAGGCCTTCAAGTCGTCCTCGCTGACCTCCAGCTCGCCGCCCTTGCCATACAGGGCGGGTAGCAGCTTGGCCAGCTTGGTGTTATATACGGCGTAAGTTTCCTTAAAGGAACTCTCTGCCACGCCCAGACCCTCAAAGGCAGACTTGTAATAGCCCCACATGCTGGTGGCCATGCTGTTGATGCTCGCCTGGTCGTCCTCATCCAGCGTCAGGCCCAGCTCGTCAAATTTCTGGCTGACATAGTAGTAAGAGCGCAGATAGGACAGGGCCCGGTCCTCTACCCATGCCTTGGCATCCTTGCCTTCTATCTGGGAGCCGAATACCGCCTGCTCCGTACCCACCTTGCCGGCGGCGTCGGTATAAGCGCTGGTAAGGTAATAGATGTAGCCGCCGATAGGCAGGGTGTTGTCCCCGGCCTTAGCGGCCCAGGCCTTGTCCTCGCTGTAACAGCCGGCCAGCCCGGCGCACAGGGCCAGGGCCAACATAGCGGCCACAGCCCGTTTCAGGATAGTTCTCATGGTCATCATGCCTTTCATCTTAAAATTAATGGTTTGCCTTCCCGGTTTTCCGTCGAACCCGCGCGCTTTTTGCGCGTTCCCGTACATTATAGCGCAAAACCTTTCCGTTGTCCAGCCCTGAAGGGAAGCCTTGTCCACAAAGAAGGGTTTATGACGAAATTCTGGCCTCTGGCAGTGGAGAGTTGGCTACGCCAACTCTTGGGCGTTGATTCCCGGCTGCCGCCTCGGTCGGCGACAATCGCCACCGCCTTTGAAAAGGGCGAGGGCTGCCCTGCTGGCCCCCGCATATGGCCGGCCGGGTTCGGCGCCGCAACACAAAGCGGGGTTTACCCTGGTTGCCATATAATTCTGCCTCCCCCATACCGGCCCTTATGTCAGGCCGGCGCGGATGTTTCGGCCATAATTGCCAGGGTTTCCCCCAGGGCCTGCAAGGGGTCGCTGCCCTTTAGTTTTAGGCTAAGATACGGCCTGCTTCCGGCGCTAAGCATTACCCGGCCGTTCATGGCCTTGATGAGCCGCCCCACCTGCTCCATATCCAGAGCGGCCATATACAGCAGCAGCGCCTCCCCCTGCTGTTTGATCTCCGTCACCCCCAGCCCCGCGGCAGTATTGCGCAGCAGGGCAATGTCAAGCAGCCCCTTCACCGCCTCCGGGGGCTCGCCGAACCGGTCGATCAGTTCGTCGGTCACGTCCAGGGCGTCGGCCTGGTCCTGCACCTGGGCAATGCGCCTATACACTTCCAACCGCAGGTTCACGCTGTCAATATAGCTTTCGGGGATGTGGGCGGGTACCTGCATATCCACCAGGCAGCCTTCATCCACAGGTTTTTTCACCGGTTCGCCCTTCATCAGGCTTACGGCCTCGTTTAGCAGTTTCACGTACATATCGTACCCTACAGCCTCCATGTGGCCATGCTGTTCGCCCCCCAAAATATTGCCAGCCCCCCGTATCTCCAGGTCGCGCATAGCAATTTTGAACCCTGAGCCAAACTCCGTGAACTCCCGGATAGCCGACAGGCGTTTTTGGGCGATCTCCTGCAAAGATTTGTTAGGCGTATAGGTCAGGTAGGCGTAGGCCCGGCGGTTGCTGCGTCCCACCCGGCCCCGTATCTGGTGGAGCTGGGAGAGCCCCATGCGGTCGGCGTTCTCGATGATCAGGGTGTTGGCGCTGGGTACATCCACCCCGGTTTCAATAATGGTGGTGCACACCAGGATGTCGATCTCATGGTCCAGAAGCTGCCGCCACACTTCGCTCAGTTCTTCTTCCTCCATCTTCCCATGGCCAAAGCCCACTCGGGCTTCGGGGATGTCCTGCTGGAGCCTGGCCGCCAACCGGGAGATGGAGGCCGTGTCGTTGTGCAGGTAGTACACCTGCCCGCCCCGGCGCAGTTCCCGGCGGATGGCGTCATAGATCACGCCCCAGTCGTGCTCCATCACATAGGTCTGCACCGGGTGCCGGTCCTGGGGGGCCTCTTCAATCACGGACATATCCCGGATGCCGGAGAGGGCCATGTTCAGGGTGCGGGGGATGGGCGTGGCGGAAAGGGTCAGCACGTCGGCAGCGCTGCACAGGGTTTTTAGCCGTTCCTTCTGGGCCACCCCGAACCGCTGCTCCTCGTCGATGATCACCAGCCCCAGATCCTTGAACTGTACGTCCTTGCTTACCAGCCGGTGGGTACCCACAATGATATCCACCCCGCCCCGTTTGACCTTGCGCAAAATAGCCTCCTGCTGTTTGGGTGTGCGGAAACGGGAGAGCAGTTCCACGTCTATAGGGAACCCTTCCATCCGTTTGAGGATGGTTTGGAAATGCTGCCAGGCCAAAATGGTGGTGGGCACCAAAATGGCGCACTGCTTGCCCCCGGTAACGCACTTGAAAGCCGCCCGCAAAGCTACCTCGGTTTTGCCAAAGCCCACGTCGCCGCACAGCAGGCGGTCCATGGGTACGGCCCGCTCCATATCGTCCTTTATCTCGCTGACGCAGCGTAGCTGGTCCTCTGTTTCGTCGAAGTCAAACCGGGCCTCAAAATCCCGTTGCCATTCCCCGTCCTCCGGGAAGGCAAAGCCCTTTTGCTGCATCCGCTGGGCGTAAAGCTGGATGAGTTCCTTGGCAATATCCTTCACGGCTGCCCGTACCCGGGCCTTTTTCTGCTGCCAGTCGGCGCCCCCCAGCCGGCTGAGTTTAATGCCCGCGTCCTCCCGGGGGCCGATATACTTGGATACCATATCCAGTTGGGTCACGGGCAAATAGAGGGTGTCGTTTTTGGCGTAGCGCACCTTGATATAGTCTTTGGTCACACCGTTCATATCCAGCTTGTGGATGCCCTCAAACACACCGATGCCATGGGACACGTGCACCACATAGTCCCCAGGGGAAAGTTCGGAGAGGCTGGATATTTCCTTGGCGTCTTTGCTTTTCTTGGCACGCTTGGGCTTTTGCTGTACCAGCCTGCCCCGGGCGACCAGCGCAAACCCGGCGTCCGGCCAGTCAAACCCGGCGGAGAGGGAGCCCTCTGCCACCGTGACAGTACCTTTTTGGGCTGTGGAGGGGTTCTCGATATAGCTGGCAGGCAGGCCGTCCCGTTGCAGGTCCTCGGCCAATGCCTTGCCCGCCCGTTCGGTGCCGGAGAGCACCACGCAAGCCCGGCCCTGTTTTAGCAGGGCGGCAAGGTCGTCCTCCAAAAGCTGCACCCCGCCCCCCCAGGCCGGGAACTGCCGCACGGTAAAGTTTACCAGGGTCCGGGTGGGTATTTCATAGGTGCCCCGGGCAAATACATCCATAAAAAGGGTGGGCACCCGCTGGGCCTGGGAGAGGGCGTACTCCCAGGTTTCGCTGTATTTATCCAGGCCCTTGCACAGCAGGCCCTCTTCCAAATAAGAGGCCAGATCCTCCCCCCACTGCATCAGCGTGGTGCGGATGCGCTCCTTCAGCTTGGTGCCCTCGGAGAACACCAGCAGCCCGTCCTCCGGCCCCAAATAATCAAACAATGTGGCAGGCTGTTGGTATACCAGGGGGATGAACTTATCCATGGACCCGATATGCAGGCCTTCGGCAAGCTTTTGGCATTCAGCCTCCAGGGTTTCCCTGGCCTTCGGGGCCCGTTTGCCCCTAAGGGCCTTGCCCACGGCCTCTATCTTTTTGATAAGCCCCGGTACATTGCCTGGGATGACCTCCACACAGGGGGCCAGGGTCACGGTTTCCAGCGGGTCGGTGCGGCGCTGGGTGGAAAGGTCAAAGCTGCTGATGGAGTCGATCTCGTCCCCCCAGAACTCTACCCGCACCGGTTCTTTGGCGCTGGGGGAGAAAAAGTCCACAATGCCACCCCGGCGGCTGAACTGGCCGGGGCCCTCGATCTGGTCCTCCCGGGTGTAGCCGCAGCCCACCAGGGCGGCAAGCAGGCTTTCTATGGCAAGGCCCTGGCCTGGCGCCAGGGTGAGCAGGCGGCAACGCAGATCCTCCGGGCCCAGGGTGAACTGCAAGGCCGCGTCAATGCAGGCGATCAGGCAGTCGCAGCCCCCGTTTTGGAACCGGGTGAGGGCCTCCAGCCGCAGGCGTTCATACTCCCTGGAGGACACGGCGGTATCCCGGAAATTCATGTCCCGCAAGGGGTACTGGGCAGGGCGCAGGCCCAGGGCGGCCAGGTCCTCGGCAAAGCGCTGGCCCTCCGCTTCGTCAGCGGCAAGGATCAAGGGCCGGCGGTGGGTTTCCCGGCACAGGGCGGCAATGGCCACACATTTATGGACGCCGGATAGCCCTGTGACGGCAGCGGGCACCCGCCCCCCGGCCAGGGCCTGGGCGAGCTCCCGGTACCCAGCGGAGCGGGAAAGGGCGGAAAAGATAGAGCGCATAAAGAATCACCTCACAAAAATGGGGGAATGGGTCGCACAAAAGGGGGCCGGATCCGGGGTGCCCACAGCAATTCCCCATATGCCTAAGATATGCCGGGGTTTGCAGTGTGGGGCAGAAACACGGCTTTTCGGTCAGTTATAAAGGTTCATAGCCTGGTCGATGTCCCCTTTTACTATAAGGGCGGCCGCGTCACAGGCATGATCCAGGGCGGCATCCAGTTCCCGCAGTTCGCTTTGGGAGAACCGCGACAGCACCCAGTTGGCCAGGTCATAATCCGGGTGGGGCTTTTGCCCTACCCCCAACTTGATCCGGGGGAACTGGTCGCTCCCGGCCAGGTAAATAATGTTCTTCATGCCGTTGTGCCCCCCGTCGCTCCCTTTGCGGCGCACCCGCAGCCGGCCCGGCTGCAAGTTGATGTCGTCAAAGGCAATCAGTACCTTTTCCGGCGGCACCTTGTAGAAAGACATGGCCTCCTGTACCGACTGGCCGCTCAGGTTCATAAAGGTGCCGGGTTTCAGCAGCAGCACGCCTTTCCCATCCAGTACGCAGGTGCCGGTAACGCCCTTAAAGCGTACCCGGTTGACCGTGGCCCCCAGTTTCTCTGCCAGGCGGTCAATGGCCATAAAACCGGCGTTGTGCCGGGTGCCCACATACTCCCGGCCGGGGTTGCCCAGCCCGGCGATAATGAACTCCACCGGCGCCGCGGCCGGCTGCTTTTTTGAAAAGAGCATAGGCGCCTCCTTATTCGCTGTACGCCAATTTAGCGGGAGGGGATGCCCCCGCCCGCCTGTAACGTGAAATAATATTAGCAGGTTTGCGCCGGTTTTGCAAGGGGCTTTCCCTAAAACCGCAAAAACCATGCCATAAAGCTGCCGGGACTGCCCCTGCCGGGAGGCCCCGGACAGCAGGGGGATCAAAAATTTTTCGAATTTCTTCCAATTCCCTATGGCATTTTTCGGAAATATTTGGTATAATCAGGGCAGTAATCGGAGAAGAGGTATTTTTGATTCCGGTTGAACATTCTTTAGGAGGTTGTTACCAATGAGCCACAAGTATGTTTACCTGTTCAGCGAAGGCGACGGTTCTATGCGCGAGCTGCTGGGCGGGAAGGGCGCGAACCTGGCCGAGATGACCAAGCTGGGCCTGCCGGTGCCCCAGGGTTTTACCATCAGCACCGAGGCCTGCACCCAGTATTACGAGGACGGCCGGAAGATCAATGACGACATCCAGGCGCAGATCATGGAGTATGTAGGCAAGATGGAGGAGATCACCGGCAAAAAGTTCGGCGATAAGACCAACCCCTTGCTGGTGTCCGTGCGTTCCGGCGCCCGTGCATCTATGCCTGGCATGATGGATACCATCCTGAACCTGGGCCTTAACGAAGAGGTCGTGGAGTATATGGCCGAGGCTAGCGGTAACCCCCGCTGGGCCTATGACTGCTACCGCCGGTTTATCCAGATGTACTCCGACGTGGTTATGGAAGTGGGCAAGAAGTATTTTGAGGAACTCATCGACCAGATGAAGGAGAAGAAGGGCGTTACCCAGGACACGGAACTGGACGAGAACGACCTGAAGACCCTGGCCGAGCAGTTCAAGGCTGAGTACAAGCAGAAGATCGGCAGCGAGTTCCCCACCGACCCCAAGGAGCAGTTGATGGGCGCCGTGAAGGCCGTGTTCCGTTCCTGGGACAACCCCCGTGCCAACGTGTACCGCCGTATGAACGAGATCCCCTATAGCTGGGGCACGGCCGTAAACGTGCAGATGATGGCCTTTGGCAACATGGGCGACGATTGCGGCACCGGCGTGGCCTTTACCCGTGACCCCGCCACCGGCGAGAAAAAGCTGATGGGCGAGTTTTTGACCAATGCCCAGGGCGAGGACGTGGTGGCCGGCGTGCGTACCCCCATGCCCATTGCCCAGATGGAGGAGAAATTCCCCGAAGCCTTTGAGCAGTTTAAAAAGGTGTGCGCCCTGCTGGAGGACCACTATAAGGATATGCAGGACATGGAGTTCACCGTGGAGCACGGCAAGCTGTATATGCTGCAAACCCGTAACGGCAAGCGTACCGCCACCGCGGCTATCAAAATTGCCTGCGACCTGATCGACGAGGGCATGAAAACCGAGGAAGAGGCCCTGCTGATGATCGACCCCAAGCAGTTGGACGCCCTGCTCCATCCCCAGTTTGACGCCGCTGCCCTGAAGGCCGCTACCCCCATTGCCAGCGCGCTGGCTGCCTCCCCCGGGGCCGCTTGCGGCAAGATCGTCTTTACCGCCGAGGATGCTGTTGAGCAGGGCGAGAAGGGCGAGAAAGTAGTCCTGGTCCGCCTGGAAACCTCCCCGGAGGACATTGAGGGTATGCATTACTCCCAGGGCATCCTCACCGTGCGCGGCGGCATGACCAGCCACGCGGCGGTGGTTGCCCGCGGCATGGGCACCTGCTGCGTTTCCGGCTGCGGCGCCATTAAGATGGACGAGGCCAACAAGAAGTTCACCCTGAACGGCAAAGAGTACCATGAGGGCGATTATATCTCCCTGGACGGCACCACCGGCAACATCTACGGCGAGGCCATCCCCACCGTGCCCGCCTCCACCGAGGGCGGCTACTTTGGCCGTATCATGGAACTCTCCGACAAATACCGCACCCTGCAAGTGCGCACCAACGCCGACACCCCCAAGGACGCCGCCCAGGCTGTGGCCTTCGGCGCCGAGGGCATTGGCCTGTGCCGCACCGAGCATATGTTCTTTGACCCGGACCGTATCGCGGCCATCCGGGAGATGATCTGCTCCGATACCGTGGAGCAGCGCAAGGCAGCCCTTGCCAAGCTGGAGCCCATGCAGCAGGGCGACTTCGAGAAACTCTACGAGGCGCTGGAGGGCAAGCACGTAAACATCCGGTTCCTGGATCCCCCGCTGCACGAGTTTGTGCCCACCGAGGAGAAGGATATCGAGCTGCTGGCCCAGACCCAGGGCAAGAGCGTGGAGGACATCAAGGCCATTATCTCCGGCCTGCATGAGTTCAACCCCATGATGGGCCACCGTGGCTGCCGCCTGGCCGTCACCTATCCCGAAATCGCCGAGATGCAGACCGAGGCCGTTATCAAGGCTGCCATCAACGTGAACAAGGCCCATCCCGATTGGCATATCGTGCCCGAGATCATGATCCCGCTGGTAGGCGAGATCAAGGAGCTCAAGTTTGTGAAGAAGACTGTGGTGGAAACGGCCGACCGCGTTATCGCCGAGGCAGGCGCCGACCTGCAGTACAAGGTGGGCACCATGATCGAGATCCCCCGCGCGGCCCTGACTGCGGACAAGATCGCCGAGGAGGCCGAGTTCTTCAGCTTTGGCACCAATGACCTGACCCAGATGACCTTCGGGTTCAGCCGTGACGACGCCGGCAAGTTCCTGGGCAGCTACTACGAGAACAAGATCTACGAGAACGATCCCTTTGCCAAACTGGACCAGGAAGGTGTTGGCCAGTTGGTGAAACTGGCCAGCGAGAAGGGCAAGTCCGTGCGCCCCGACATCGTGCTGGGCATCTGCGGCGAGCATGGCGGCGACCCCACTACCATTGAGTTCTGCCACAATGTGGGCCTGACCTACGTTTCCTGCTCCCCCTTCCGGGTACCCATCGCCCGTCTGGCTGCGGCACAGGCTGCTATTAAGAGCAAGTAAGCCCAACCCGTGTATCGCGTAGACAACGGTAAAATGTAATAAAAGCACCCCCGCAGGCACTGGCCTGGGGGGTGCTTTTTGTGGCGGTGTCTTGTCCTCCCCGGCTTGGCGCAGCGCCACCCTTACCATCTTTATAAAACTCCCTTTTCGGAATTGTGTACCCAATGAAAATGAAACAATAAATATACATTGCGGGTGGCTGGTAAATATTTTATTGTCAAATATATAAAGCAGAATTTAGGAGTGTGGTTGTATGAAAAAATGGAGTTATTTATTCACGGCACTTGCAGTTGTACTATCAGACATTATGTGTTTTGTAGTTGCCTATAACTATCGCGGTATGCTTTGTGGTATTGAACATCGTGGTTTTAGTGCTCCTGCCAGCATTGCATTTTTATCTGCTATTCCATTTTTGATAGGAATTATCATGTGTGTGGTTCTGGCAATCAGATTTCATAGAAAAAGCAAGTAACTTCAAGTTTTATGCAATAGGAACATCTTTCCGAAAAGGGAGTTATAAAACCGGGCAAAATATATGACGAGCTGCTAGGGCAATTTTTCAATGCGTTTGGGTGCTACCAGAGAAAACTGGGGCTTGCATTTTCCGGCAAGCCGTGGTATAATACCCCTATATTTGACCGCAAAGAGGTGAAAACAGAGCGATGAAAGAGAATATACATCCCGACTATCAGGAAACCACGATCACTTGCGCCTGTGGCAATGTGATCCATACCCGTTCTACTAAGAAGAACATCAAAGTCGAAATATGTTCCAAATGCCACCCGTTCTTTACGGGCAAGCAGAAACTGGTAGACACCAGCGGCCGCGTGGATATGTTCAAAAAGCGTTATGGCTTGAAATAACCTGGGCCCGGAGGTACTGTTATGAAAAGCCTGCAGAATTTCCTGGATGGGGAAGGTCGCCTGGTCAAGTTCCCCGCAAAGCGCGCCATGCAGCAGCAGGCGCTGGTTTATCTTGCCGGGAAGTTCCAGCCCGGGCAGGCGTATACCGAGCAGGAGGTCAACGGGCTGCTCTGCCAGTGGCATAGTTTCCGTGACCCGGCAACCCTGCGCCGCGCCCTGTGTGACGGCCGGTTTTTGAGCCGGGATCCTTACGGGCGCTGCTACCGGCTGGCCGGGGAGGCTGCCGGGGAAGGGTGTTAGGCCCTTGGGGCAGATCAGCGAGGCTTTGTGTGGCCGCTTGTGCAAATGAAGTCGGCATGAAAGAGGACGGCGTAACCTACGCCGTCTTTTTTGTGTAGGTGGCCGGGCCGGGCTGGCGGAAAGGGGGAAGGGTATGGAGTACGTCACAGTGGCGCAGGAGGGCACGGCTGAGTTTGTGGAAAGGAAGTCCCGGTTTATCGGCAGTTGCCGCCCCGTGGCCACAGAGGAGGAGGCGCTGGCGTTTATTGCCGGGCTGAAAAGCCGGTATTGGGACGCTTCGCACAATGTATATGCATACATCTTGCGGGAAGGGGGCATCCAGCGGTTTTCTGATGACGGCGAGCCCCAGGGCACGGCGGGCATCCCGGTGATAGATACCATGAAAAAAGCGGGTGTTACCGATGCCGTGGTGGTGGCCACCCGGTATTTCGGGGGAATATTGCTGGGGGGTGGCGGGCTGATACGCGCCTATGCCCACACGGCCAGCATTGCCCTGGAGGCGGCCTGCAAAGTGCGCATGAAGGAGTGCCTCCTTATGGAGGTTGCCTGCGGTTATGAGAACTACGGCCGGGTGCAGGCCCTGGTGCCCGAATGCGGCGGCGTGGTAGAGGATACGGCTTTCCTGGAACAGGTGTCCCTGCGGTTCCGCCTGGAGCCGGAACGCCGGGAGGATCTCTGCCGCCGTTTGGCCGACGCTACTGCCGGGCGCGCGCTGCTTTCCGAGGCCGGCAAGAGCTTTTTCCCCTTTGCGCTGGAGGAGTAGGTGGGGCGGGCCAGGGGCTGGTAGGAAAATTTTTTTAAAATTTTTTTGCCCGGCACAAGTATTTTCGCGAAAAAAACCGTATATGTAAATAGACGGGCTTATAGCCCGCACCTTTGAGAGGAGGCGCCCGGCATGACGGTGAGGGAACAGACCGAGCGTTTGGAAAAGCAAGCCCTGGCCCCCTGGGCCATGCCTGCCGCGGACAGCCGGGGGCGCAGGCGGCCAGAGGAACCCTGCCCGTTGCGTACGGCTTACCAGCGGGACCGGGACCGGGTGATCCACTGCAAGTCTTTCCGGCGGCTGAAACACAAGACCCAGGTATTCCTTTCGCCGGAAGGGGACCACTACCGTACCCGCCTTACCCACACCCTGGAAGTGGCCCAGATCGCCCGGACTATTGCACGGGCCCTGCGGCTTAATGAGGATTTGACCGAGGCTGTGGCCATGGCCCATGACCTGGGGCACACGCCCTTTGGCCATGCGGGGGAGCGGGCTTTGGACCAGCTTGTGCCCGGCGGGTTTAAGCACTACCGGCAAAGCCTGCGGGTGATACGCCGGCTGGAAAAAGAGGGCCAGGGCCTTAACCTGACCTGGGAGGTAGAAAACGGCGTGCTCTGCCACACAGAGGGGAAACAGGCCGCTACGGCCGAGGGCCGGCTGGTGCGTTGGGCAGACCGCATCGCCTACATAAACCACGACATTGACGACGCTGTGCGGGCCGGGGTGCTAAGGGAAGAGGATATCCCCGGGGACATTACCCAACTGCTGGGCAGCGGCAAGACCCGGCGCATCACGGCGCTGATCCTCTCTGTGGTGGAGAACAGCCGGGAGGGGGACATTGCTATGGACCCCGCTACCTATGGGGCATACCAGGCCCTGCACGCCTTTATGTACGAGGCCGTGTACCGCAATGCGTACGCCAAAAGCGAGGAGCGCAAGGTTCCCCATATTATGGAGAGCCTCTACCGGTACTTTTTGCAGGTTGACCGGCTGCCGGCGTATATGCAGGCCATCGCGGAGGAAGAGGGCCCGGAGATTGCCGCGGCAGATTTTGTGGCCGGTATGAGCGACCGCTACGCCGTAGCCCAGTACCGGGAACTTTTCATCCCGAAAGCCTGGAACTACTAAGGGCAAGGTAGCGGGCAGGGGCGTAGCGGGTAATGTGCCGCCGGTACGCGAATACAAGAGCTTTGAGGATCCGGCGGTTTTACCGTGGATGAAACCGGGAAACCCCAAGCGGGGGCCGGGACGAGCCTTAAAGCTTTGAAACCCAAAGGGGGGAAGGATATGCCAAAGATACCGCCGGAGTTCATCCGGGAGGTGGAAGAGCGCAGCCGCATAGAGGAGATTGCCCGGAGCCATATAGATTTAAAGCGCCGGGGGAAAAACCTGGTGGGGCTGTGCCCCTTCCACAACGAAAAGACCCCTTCCTTCAACCTGTACCCCGGCAACAACTCCTTTTACTGCTTTGGCTGCGGCAAGGGGGGCGGGGTCATCAACTTTGTCATGGAGATAGAGCGGCTGGACTTTGTAGAGGCCGTGCGCTGGCTTGCCCAGCGGGCCGGGCTGCAGGTGCCGGAGAACGGCCAGGATAACGGCCTGGACCGGCTGCGTACCCGTATTTATGAGATCAACCGGGCGGCAGGGCGGTTTTTTCTGGACACGCTGTTTTCGCCGGAGGGGCGGGCCGGGCTGGCGTATTTCCAGGGCCGGGGGCTGGATGTGAGGACTATCCGCCACTTTGGGCTGGGTTATGCCCCGGAGAGCGGCTTTGGCCTGGTCAACCACCTACGGAAAATGGGCTACACCAAAGAGGAACTGACCCAGGCTGACGTGGCCAGGGTGTCCCAGAAAGGCAACCTGTACGACCGGTACCGGGGGCGGGTGATGTTCCCCATTTTTGACCTGCGAGGCAATGTGGTGGCCTTTGGCGGCCGGGTGCTTACCGACGAAAAGCCCAAGTACATCAACACCAGCGATACCCCGGTCTACCACAAAAGCAGCGGCCTGTTTGCCATGAATTTTGCCAAAAATACGGACAGCCGCCAGTTGATTCTGGCTGAGGGGTATATGGATGTGATAGCCCTGCACCGGGCGGGGTTCCAGAATGCCATTGCGTCGCTGGGTACCTCCCTGACCGATGAGCAGGCCCGTATCATCAAGCGCTACGCCGACGAGGCGGTGATCTGTTATGATGCGGATGAGGCCGGGCAAAAGGCTACCCAGCGGGCCATCCCTATGCTGAAGGACGTGGGCTTGCGGGTGCGGGTGGTGACGGTGCCCGGAGGCAAGGACCCGGATGAGTTTATGCGCAACTACGGCAAGGACGGGCCTACCCGGTTCCGCCTGCTGCTGGAGGGCGGGGCTACGGACGTGGAATACCGCCTGGACCGGCTGCGGCAGCAGTTCGACCTGGAAAGTGACGAGGGCCGGCTACGGTACCTGGGAGCGGCCACGGAGCAGGTGCTGGCAAAGCTCAGCGACCCTATGGAGCAGGATGTGTACGCCGGCAAACTGGCGAAGGAAACTGGCGTGGACCGGCGCAGTATCTTGGGGTCGGTGGACAGGCTCTCGAAAAAAGAGCGGCGCCAGGAGGAAAAAAAGGCTGTGCGGGCCCAGGCTGAGGTGCAGCAGGTTAAGATCTCCCAGAACCCGGAGAAAAAGCAGCGAACCAGGGCCGCTTTGGCGGAGGAGGGGGTCATCGACTACCTGTACAGGCACCAGGATAAGGCGGGGACGCTGCAAAAGCTACTGCCGCCTGAAAAATTTGTGACCGCCTTGAACCGCAGAGTATACGCCGCTATATTGGGCAAAACTATACAAGGTACGGCCACTTTGGGGGATCTGGCGGAGGAGCTGAGCCCTGGTGAAATGGGGGAATTGAGCGGTATTTTGGCACGGCGCGGGGACGCACCGACTACCGGAAGGGATGTGCAGGAATATGTGCGCATCATTTTGGAAGAGGGGCGGTTCGCGGGGGCCGAGTGGGCCAAGACTGCCAGCGACGACGCGATGATGGCTTATCTGGAAGCAATGCGCAAGGCCAAAACCCGGAACGAGGGCCCAAGTTAGGGGCAACTTTCCGGGGGATAGCAAGGGGTTGTCGGGGGGATAGGAGGGGGATAGGAAGGCGGTCTTGAGGGGATAGCAGGCAGGTATTGCGAGGGTATTTTTGTAAAGCTGACAAGCGATCGGCCTTACAGTGGCTGGGCTGCGTTTGGATCGCCGGAAAAAACGGATCCCTTTTTTGGAACGGGATGGGGCGGCGTGATCAGGAGGGCTGACAAGCCAATGGCTTTACGCGTGGTGCGGGCCTGTGCCTGGACCGGCCGCTTATGAGGAAGGCGACAAATGGATTTTGGGGCGCGGGCCGTGGCCGGGAGGCTGGCGGCGGCGCCGGGTGGGGGTAGTTGGTTGGACAAGGCAAAGTGCATGGCGTTTGGGGCTGCTTTTGGGCGGCGGATAGGCGGGCTGTGGCCGGGAGGCTGGCGGCGCTGGGTGGGGGTAGTTGGTTTGACAAGGCAAAGAGTATGGCACTTTGGGCTGCCTTTGGGCGGCGGATGGGCGGGCCGTGGCCGGGAGGCTGGCGGCGGCGCCGGCGCCGGGTGGGGGTAGTTGGTTGGACAAGGCAAAGTGCATGGCGTTTGGGGCTGCTTTTGGGCGGCGGTTATAGATTAGGAATTTGCGGGCTGTATGGCGAGCGGACATAAAGTTTAGGGCCGCCCTTTTTAAAGGGCGGTGGGTCCAGGGCAAAGCCCTGGCGGGTTTGGGCGGAGCCCAACAGGCCTGGGCGGCACCCAGTGGGTCTGGGCAAAGCCCTGGCGGGTTTGGGCGGAGCCCAACAGGCCTGGGCGGCACCCAGTGGGTCTGGGCAGAGCCCAACAGGCCTGGGCGGCACCTAGTGGGTCTGGGCAGAGCCCTGGCGGGTTTGGGCGGAGCCCAACAGGATCTGGGCGGATAAAGGGAACGGTAAAAAGGAAAGGAATGGTGGCGGAATGAGCGCACAGCCGGACAAGAAAACAGTGATCAAGGACCTGGTGGAGATTGGCAAGGCGAAGGGGCAACTGAGCACAAAAGAGATACTGGACGCGCTGGGGGAACTGGACTTTGACCCGGAACAGATAGAGAAGTTCTACGACACGCTGGAGAGCCAGGGCGTGGAGATTGTAGAGGACTTTGATATGTTGCAGTTGGACGACGCCGACCTGGTGAAAACCAGCGAGGTGGCCGAACTGGAGGGGGGCGAAGGCATTGCCATTGACGACCCGGTGAAGGTCTACCTGAAGGAGATTGGCCGGGTGCCCCTGCTGACCCCCGAAGAAGAGGTGGAGCTGGCGGTGCGCATCAACAACGGGGACGAGGCCGCCAAAAAGCGCCTTTCGGAGGCCAACCTGCGGCTGGTGGTGAGCATTGCCAAACGCTATGTGGGCCGGGGGATGCACTTTCTGGACCTGATCCAGGAAGGGAACCTGGGGCTTATCAAGGCGGTGGAGAAGTTCGACTACACCAAGGGCTTTAAGTTTTCCACCTACGCCACCTGGTGGATCCGGCAGGCCATCACCAGGGCCATTGCCGACCAGGCCCGCACCATCCGCATACCGGTGCATATGGTGGAAACCATCAACAAAGTAAAAAAGGCCAACAGCCAACTGCTGCACGTGAACGGCCGGGAGCCCAGCGCCGATGAGATTGCCGAGGAACTGGAGATGCCGGTGGACAAGGTGCGGGAGATTATGCGGGTGGCCCAGGAGCCGGTGTCCATGGAAACGCCCATTGGCGAGGAGGAGGACAGCCACCTGGGGGACTTTATCGAGGACCACGAGGCCCCGGCCCCCCAGGACGCTGCCAGCCACACGCTGCTGAAGGAAACCTTGGGCAATGTGCTGGACTCGCTGACCACCAGGGAGGAAAAGGTGCTGCGGCTGCGCTTTGGGCTGGAGGACGGCCGGAGCCGTACCCTGGAAGAGGTGGGGAAGGAATTTAACGTGACCAGGGAGCGCATACGCCAGATAGAGGCCAAGGCCCTGCGGAAACTGCGGCACCCCAGCCGCTCGAAAAAGCTGAAGGATTTTCTGGACTGAGGAAAGGCGGGAGGGAGTTCTTATGAGAGGGATGTACAAAAGGCTGGGCGGCGGGCTCTGCGCGCTGCTGATGGGCTTCCTCCTGGCAGGATGTGAGGCCCCTGTGGATGGGGGCGCCATCCTGGCGGGCGGGGAAGGGGCCTCCCAGGCGCGGGAGAATGCATCCTCCCGGCAGGGAGAAAGCGCTTGGGAGGCGGGCGGCCCTACCGCGCAGCCGCCTGCCTGGGAGAACGGCGCTGTGCCTGCCGGGGAACCTGGGCTGCTGACGGAAGAACAGGCAAAGGAACAGGCCCTGGCTCATGGGAGCCTCTCTGCCGGAGAGGTGGAATTTACCAAAGTGAAACTGGACCGGGAGAACGGGCGGCAGGTCTATGAGATAGAGTTTGTGACCGGGGACCGGGTGGCGTATGACTATGAGATAGACGCGGCGAGCGGAGAGGTGCTGGCCTGGGAGCGGGAGGACGCCCCCGGAGCGGATTCTACCCGGCAGCCGGCACAGGACCCTGGGCAGGAGGTTATCTCTATGGAAGAGGCCAAAGATATCGCCCTGGCAAAGGTGCCGGGGGCGTCGGCGGAGGATATTGTGCAGTTTAAGACAGAATGGGAGAACGGACGGACCGTGTATGAAGGGGAGATCCTGTTCGGCGGAATGGAATATGAATTTGCGATAGACGGAGCCACCGGCACGGTGTTGGAGTGGGACGCGGAGGCCTTTGACCATTGAGCCCGTGTGGACGGCCCCTGCCCATGAGCATGGCCCGAAGGCGGAGAACAGGCCCCTTAGGCCGGAGCGGAAACGGAGAAATGGCATGGTAATGACGTTGGAGGCGGACTACGCCGTGAGGATTGTGGAATACCTGACCCGGAACCAGGGCCGCCAGGACGCGGGGACGATCTCGGAAAAAATGCAGGTGCCCATGCGGTTCTGCCTGAAGATATTGCGGGGGCTGGTGAAGGAAGGGCTGGTGTGCTCGTTTAAAGGGGCCAAGGGGGGATACTGCCTGGCCCGGCCCGCGGGGGAGATCACCCTTTTGCAGGTGATAGAGAGCGTGGAGGGGCCGTATATGCTCAGCCGCTGCCAGGAAGAGGCCTATAGCTGCGGCCGGGCCCATTGCAGGCTGCATACCATCTACGAACAGGTGAGCGGTATGGTGCGCCGGGAACTGGGCGGGTATACCTTTGCGGCGATCTGCCGGGAGGGGGAGGCCGGTGGGCCGGACAGCCGGACAAGCCAGGAAGGCGGCGGGGGCCTGCCGGCAAATAAGGAGTAAGGCGTGTGGCCGCGAAGTAGGCGGGAGCATGAGAGAGGGGGGATATGGAACATGGTACCAGTGCTGCTGATGCGCCGGAACTACATCCTGAAGAAACTGCGCCGTTGCGGGGCTGTTTCGCCCCAAACTGCCGTTACCTTTGAACAGGCCGGCGTTTTTAACCCCAGGGGGTTCCCAAGGGTGACCCGGATCATGGTGAAACGTGGATGGCTGGCCCAGATAGGGGACAGATTTTATTTAGCTAAATGAAAAGGAAGTGAGCGAGCCTTCAAAGGAAGAGAACCCCAGCGGTTTGCGTAGCGTGGCTATTGCAAATCGGTATAAGGAGAAAAGGAACCAGGAAGAAAGCCTTTGAAGTACGTATAGTAAGTACATAGGCAAATAGATGCAATAGCCGGCGCAGGTGTATTCCCAAGATAAGCGCTATGAGCTATGCAAAAGGTGAAAGACGGCAAAATCAACGAAAACAACAAAAGGGGCAAACCTGGCAAAAGGGGCTGTGCCGGGTCCTCCGCCGGTGCGGGGGGTGCGGGAAGAAACAGCGGTTTGCCTGCGGGGGAAGTTTAGGGTGAACGCCAACGGGCGGCGGCTGGACGTGTGGCTGATCTACCGCTGCGAGAAGTGCGGCCATTCGGCTGCGCGGGCGTTTCACTGCAGGGGCTTAAGGGGCGCTGCCCCTTAAGAATCCCCGCCAGCGCTGTGGCGGCGCTGGACCCGCCCAGCGGCCCCGTTGTGCCGGTATATAGACAAAAAACGCAGTGCCCCTGGAAGGTTTGGGGGGATCGCGTTTTTTTGTTTTAAGGGCGTTTCGCTGCGGGGGCTTAAGGGGCGCTGCCCCTTAAGAATCCCCGCCAGCGCTGTGGCGGCGCTGGACCCGCCCAGCGGCCCTGTTGTGCCGGTATATAGACGAAAAACGCAGCGCCCCCGGAAGGTTTGGGGGGACTGCGTTTTTTGTTTTAAGGGCGTTACGCTGCGGGGGCTTAAGGGGCGCTGCCCCTTAAGAATCCCCGCCAGCGCTGTGGCGGCGCTGGACCCGCCCGGCGGCCCCGTTGTGCCGGTATATAGACGAAAAACGCAGCGCCCCCGGAAGGTTTGGGGGGACCGCGTTTTTTGTTTTAAGGGCGGGGGGAGCGGCCGAAAATCAGGGAAAGAAAAAACGTGGGCGGGATTGGGTCTTGCTCGCGGGGGGAGGGCTAAGGGGAGAGGGCTGTTGGTGCGCGGGGGAGGGGTTTCCAAAGGGGCTTTGCCCCTTTGGCGGGGATTCTTAAGGGGCAGGGCCCCTTAAGCCGCCGGAGGCAAAAAGGGGGGACAGAAGGGGGGAAATTAGGGGAGGAGTTTTTGGTAGAGGGTGAAACGCTCCAGGCCGTAGGGGGCGAGGCCGATGTCTACGCCGGTTTGGAGGGGGGTAAAGCCGTTTTTCTCGTAGGCGGCGATGGCGGGGGTGTTGTTCTCCCAGACAAAGAGGCGCAGGGCGGCGGCGCCGGCCTGGCGGGCCAGGGTTTCCGCCTGGGCCAACAGGCGGCCGGCGACGCCCTGGCGGGCAAAGGCCGGGTGCACGGCAACTACGTGGACGTACCAGACCGGCCCAGGGGCGGGGGCAGTTGCCTGCGCGCTTTCGCTGGGCTGACCGGCCCCGGTTTCTGCCGCCGCGGGCGGCGGGGCATGGTTCTCCGCCGTTTCTGCCGGTGCGGCCTCTTCTGCGTCCTCCGCCTCGGCGCTGGGGTTGTCCGTAAGGCCCAGGGAGCCGGCCAGCCGGCCGCCGGCATGGGCCAGGAGCAGGACGCCGGTTTGCTGGTAGAGCCGGGCGTTCTCCTCGGTGGGGAACATACCCCGGCGCCAACCGGGGTTGTAGGGCTTATCCGCCAGGCCGTCGCACACGGCGGCGTAGAGCCCACCGACGGCGGGGAGGTCGGCGGGGGTGGCCTGGGTGAGGGTGATCTCCATGGGTGGGGCCTCCTTTTTTTGAAAAAAATAACGCCTGAAAGCGTTGCAAATGCTGCTTGTGGGCAGGGTATTATCCAAAAAGATCAAAAATATACGAAAAAATTCTTGGCAGGGGTTGACAACGGGGCGGGAGTGGTTTACAATAATATACTGTATCATCATCGATAAAATAAGCTGCCTATGCCCTGCAACGTCCAGTATACCACAGGGGAGAAGGGGTGTCAAGCGGCTGGCGCAAAAAAACCGTTTTTTTGTGTAATTTTATGGATGTACCTTCCGGTGTGCGGGCGGCGGGCGAAACCGCCGGGCCGCGGAGAAATTCAAGGATAGGAGTGGCTGTGCGTAATGGTGAATGTTAAACCGGTCCAGTTGGGTAAGACCACGCGGATGAGCTTTGCCAAGATCGAGGAAGTCCTGAAAATGCCCAACCTCATCGAGATACAGAAGAACTCGTATGAGTGGTTCTTGAAAGAGGGGCTCAAGGAGGTCTTCAACGACGTATCGGGGATTACGGACTTCAACAACAACCTGGTGCTGGATTTTGTGGACTACAAGCTGGACGACAAGCCCAATTACAGCGTAACGGAGTGCAAGGAGCGGGACGCCACCTACGCGGCTGCCCTGCGGGTGACGGCGCGGCTGCTCAACAAAGAAACCGGGGAGATCAAGGAGAGCGAAGTCTTTATGGGGGATTTCCCCCTGATGACCCAGAGCGGCACCTTTGTCATCAACGGCGCGGAGCGGGTGATCGTGTCCCAGTTGGTGCGCTCGCCGGGCGTGTACTATAAGATGGACTATGACCGTTCGGGCAAGGAGCTGTTCAGCTCGACCATTATACCCAACCGGGGCGCCTGGCTGGAGTATGAAAACGACATCAACGATGTGTTCTATGTGCGCATCGACAAAAACAGGAAGGTGCCGATCACCACCTTCATCCGCTGCCTGGGGCTGGGCACGGACCAGCAGATACTGGACCACTTTGGCGAGGACGACCGGATACGGGCTACGCTGGAGAAGGACGCGGCCCACTCGGAGGCGGAGGGCCTGCTGGAACTGTACCGCAAGCTGCGCCCCAGCGAGCCGCCTACCATCGAGAGCGCCCAGAGCCACCTGAACGGCCTGTTTTTTGACCCCAGGCGGTACGACCTTTCCAGGGTGGGGCGGTATAAGTACAACAAGAAACTGCGCCTGGAAGGCCGCCTGACCGGCCAGGTGCTGGCCCAGCCGGTGGCGGACCCCTCTACCGGGGAGATTATGGCCGACGTGGGGGACACCGTGAGCCGGGAACTGGCGGAGCGGATGGACGACGCCGGCGTAAGCTGCGTGGTGGTGACCCTGGACGGGAAGGACGTGAAGATCCTTTCCAACGGCATGGTGGACATTGGCAAGTACGTGGCCTTTGACGCCCTGAAGGAGTGCGGCATCAACGAGCGGGTGAGTTTCCCGGTGCTGCGGGAGATACTGGACCAGTGTGGGGACGACGAGGCCGGGCTGAAAAGGGCCCTGCGTCGGCGGCGGGGGGAATTGATCCCCAACTTTATTACGGTGGAGGATATTTTTGCCACCATCAACTATATGAACTGCCTGGCCCAGGGGCTGGGGCTGACGGACGACATCGACCACCTGGGCAACCGGCGCATCCGCTCGGTAGGGGAGCTTTTGCAGAACCAGTTCCGCATCGGGTTCTCCCGGCTGGAGCGGGTGATACGGGAGCGCATGACCTTGCAGGCGGCGGATTTGGAGCAACTGACCCCCCACTCCCTGATCAACATCCGGCCGGTGGTGGCGGCTATTAAGGAGTTCTTCGGCTCGTCGCCCCTCTCGCAGTTTATGGACCAGACCAACCCCCTGGCCGAACTGACCCACAAGCGCCGGCTTTCGGCGCTGGGGCCCGGCGGCCTCTCCAGGGACAGGGCCAGCTTTGAGGTGCGGGACGTGCACTACACCCACTATGGCCGGATGTGCCCCCTGGAAACCCCGGAAGGGCCCAACATCGGGTTGATCTCTTACCTGGCCAGCTTTGCCAAGATCAACGAATACGGCTTTATCGAGGCGCCCTACCGCAAAGTGGACAAGGCCACGGGCCGGGTGACGGATGAAGTGGAATATATGACCGCCGACGTGGAGGACGCCTACATTGTGGCCCAGGCCAACGAGCCCCTGGACGAGGAAGGCCACTTTGTGCACAGCCATGTGGTGGGCCGGTACCGGGACGAGTTTGTGGACGTGGACGCCGGGCGGGCGGACTATATGGACATCAGCCCCCGAATGGTGGTGTCGGTGGCCACGGCGTGCATCCCGTTTTTGGAGCATGACGACGCCAACCGGGCCATGATGGGCTCGAATATGCAGCGGCAGGCCGTGCCCCTGATCAAGACCCAGAGCCCCATTGTGGGCACGGGCATGGAGTATAAGGCCGGGGTGGACTCCGGCGTATGCGTGCTGGCCCGGCGGGGGGGCGTGGTCAAGTCGGTTTCCGCGGACCTGGTGCGGGTGACGGCGGACAACGGGGATATAGACGACTATGACATCATCAAGTTCATGCGCTCCAACCAGAGCACCTGCATCAACCAGGTGCCGGTGGTGGACGTAGGCGAACGGGTGGAAGAGGGCAGCGTGATTGCCGACGGCCCGGGCATTAAGAACGGGGAGATCGCCCTGGGCAAGAACGCCCTGATCGGCTTTATGACCTGGGAAGGTTATAACTACGAGGACGCGGTGCTGCTTAACGAGAAGATCGTGCGGGACGACGTGTATACCTCTATCCACATAGAAGAGTACGAGATGGAGGCCAGGGACACCAAGCTGGGGCCGGAGGAGATTACCAGGGACATCCCCAATATGGGCGGCGACGTAATGGCCGACCTGGACGACCGGGGCATTGTGCGGGTAGGCGCCGACGTGCGCGCCGGCGACATTTTGGTGGGCAAGGTGACGCCCAAGGGCGAAACCGAACTGACCGCCGAAGAGCGGCTGCTACGGGCTATCTTTGGCGAAAAGGCCAGGGAAGTGCGGGATACCTCTTTGCGGGTGCCCCACGGCGAGTACGGCGTGGTGGTGGACGTGAAGGTGTTTACCAGGGAGAACAGCCACGACGAGCTCTCCCCTGGGGTGAACAAGGTGGTGCGCTGCTATATTGCCCAGAAGAGGAAGATCAGCGTGGGCGACAAGATGGCCGGCCGCCACGGCAACAAGGGCGTGGTGTCCCGAATTTTGCCTGAGGAGGAGATGCCCTTCTTGCCCGACGGCACGCCCCTGGACATTGTGCTGAACCCCCTGGGCGTGCCCAGCCGGATGAACATCGGCCAGGTGCTGGAAGTGCACCTGGGCATGGCCGCCAGCACCTTGGGGTGGAAGATTATGACCCCGGTATTTGACGGGGCCCAGGAGGCGGATATCCGGGAGTGCTTCCGTATGAGCGACCTGAACGAGGACGGGAAGTTCTGGCTGCGGGACGGCCGCACGGGCGAGTACTTTGACAACCCGGTGACCGTGGGGTATATGTATTACCTGAAACTGCACCACCTGGTGGACGACAAGATACACGCCCGGAGCACCGGGCCCTACTCGCTGGTGACCCAGCAGCCCCTGGGCGGCAAGGCCCAGTTTGGCGGCCAGCGCTTTGGCGAGATGGAGGTGTGGGCCCTGGAGGCCTACGGCGCCGCCTATACCTTACAGGAGATATTGACGGTGAAGTCTGACGACGTGGTGGGCCGTGTGAAAACCTATGAGGCCATTGTGAAGGGGCAGAACATCCCCACGCCGGGCATACCCGAAAGCTTTAAGGTACTGATAAAAGAATTGCAGAGCCTGGGCCTGGATGTGAAGGTGCTGGACCAGAACAACGAGGAAATTGACCTGAAACAGACATTTGACGACGACGATATGGGCCTGACCCCGGCCGGCGATGTGTTTGACGAGCAGAATGTGGCCGACGATATGGACGGCTACTACCAGGAGGACGAGAACGGCGAACTGATAGAGGAAGAGGACGAGGACGAGTTTGACAGCGGCCTGGACGACGGGGACTTTGGCCTGGACGACGGCGGGGACGACGACTTTTAACAGCGGGAAAGGAAGATGGTGGCAGCTATGGAATTCAACACATTTGAGTCGATCAAGATCGGCCTGGCCTCCCCGGACCAGATACGGGAATGGTCCCATGGGGAGGTAAAAAAGCCGGAGACCATCAACTACCGCACCCTGAAACCGGAACGGGACGGCCTGTTCTGCGAGCGGATTTTCGGGCCCACCAAGGACTGGGAGTGCCACTGCGGCAAGTACAAGCGCATCCGCTACAAGGGGAAGGTCTGCGACCGCTGCGGCGTGGAAGTGACCCGCAGCAAGGTGCGCCGGGAGCGCATGGGCCATATTGAACTAGCCGCCCCGGTATCCCATATCTGGTACTTTAAGGGCATACCCAGCCGGATGGGGCTGATTTTGGACCTATCGCCCCGGATATTGGAAAAGGTACTTTACTTTGCCATGTATATTGTGACCGACCCGGGGGAAGTGCGGGAACTCTCGAAAATGCAGACGCTGACCGAGAAGGAGTACCGGGACCTGCGGGAGAAGTACGAGGACGACTTTAAGGCCGGCATGGGCGCGGAGGCCATTAAGGAACTGCTGGCGGAACTGGACCCGGAGAAACTCTCGGTAGAACTGAAAGAGGAACTGGAGGCGGCCAGCGGGCAGAAACGGATGCGCATCCTTAAGCGGCTGGAGGTGGTGGAGTCCTTTAGGGCCTCGGGCAACCGGCCGGAGTGGATGATTTTGGACGTGGTGCCGGTGATACCGCCGGATATACGGCCCATGGTGCAACTGGACGGCGGCCGCTTTGCCACCAGCGACCTGAATGACCTGTACCGCCGGGTGATCAACCGGAACAACCGGCTGAAACGCCTGCTGGAACTGGGGGCCCCGGACATTATTGTGCGCAACGAAAAGCGGATGTTGCAGGAAGCGGTGGACGCGCTGATTGACAACGGCCGCCGGGGCAGGCCGGTGACCGGGCCCAACAACCGGCCGCTGAAGTCCCTTTCGGATATGCTAAAGGGCAAGCAGGGGCGCTTTAGGCAGAACCTGCTGGGCAAGCGGGTGGACTACTCCGGGCGCTCGGTGATTGTGGTGGGGCCGGAGCTGAAGATGTACCAGTGCGGCCTGCCCAAGGAAATGGCCCTGGAGCTGTTTAAGCCCTTTGTGATGAAACGGCTGGTGGAAACCGCCGCCGTGAACAATATCAAGGCCGCCCGCAAGGCCGTGGAGCGGGCGGAGCCCAAGGTGTGGGACGCCCTGGAAGTGGTGATTAAAAACCACCCGGTGCTGCTGAACCGGGCGCCGACCCTGCACCGGCTGGGCATACAGGCCTTTGAACCGGTGCTGGTGGAGGGCCGGGCCCTGAAACTGCACCCCCTGGTGTGCACCGCCTACAACGCGGACTTTGACGGGGACCAGATGGCCGTGCACGTGCCCCTTTCCGCAGAGGCACAGGCGGAGGCGCGGTTTTTGATGCTGGCGGCCAACAACCTGCTGAAACCCTCGGACGGGCGGCCGGTGGCGGTGCCCACCCAGGACATGGTGCTGGGGTCTTACTACCTGACCCTGGACAAGGAAGGGGAGGACGGCGAAGGCAAGGTGTTCCGCAACATGGAAGAGGCCCTGATGGCCTATGACGCCAAGGCCATCAGCCTGCACGCCAAAATAAAGGTGCGGCGCACCGTGGAGTTTGGGGGCAGGCCCATTACCGGGCTGGTGGAAACAACCATGGGGCGGATGATCTTTAACCGGCCCATACCCCAGGACTTGGGGTATGTGGACCGCTCTACCCCGGAAGGGGCCTTGCAGTTTGAGATCGACTTTTTGGTGGGCTCCAAGCAACTGAAGAATATTATCGAGCGGTGCATTAAGGTGCACGGCACCGAGCGCTCGGCCGAGGTACTGGACGAGATAAAGGGCCAGGGCTACAAGTACTCCACCATCAGCGGCATTACGGTGGCGGTGTGCGACGCCACCATACCCGGCGACAAGAAAAAGCTGGTGGCCGCCGCCGAGGCCGAGGTAGGGGTGATCAGCGGCGAGTACAGCGAGGGCCTGCTCTCGGAGCGGGAGCGGTATGAATCGGTGCTAAAGGTATGGGACAAGTGCACAAGGGACGTGGCCACGGCCCTGCAAAGAGGGCTGGACCGGTATAACCCCATCTACATGATGGCGGACTCTGGCGCCCGTGGCAGTATCTCCAACCTAAACCAGTTGGCCGGGATGCGGGGCAATATCTCCAACACCTCGGGCAAGACCATCGAGATACCCATCCGCTCCAACTACCGGGAAGGGCTGAACGTGCTGGAATACTTCATTTCCTCCCGCGGGGCCAGGAAGGGCACCACGGACACGGCCCTGCGTACCGCGGACTCGGGCTACCTGACCCGCCGGCTGGTGGACGTATCCCAGGAGGTGGTGATCCGGGAAGAGGACTGCGGTACCCACGAGGGCATTGAGGTGTTCGAGATCCGGTCGGGCCCGGAGTCCATTGAGCCGCTGAAGGAGCGGCTGGTGGGCCGGTACCTGGCGGACGACTACTGCGACGAAGAGGGGAACGTGCTGGTTTCCAGGGATAAGCTGATGGACGACCAGGACGCGGACACCATTATTGACCGGGGGACGGAGCGCATTAAGATACGCACCGTGCTGAACTGCCGGGCCAAAAACGGCGTGTGCAAGCGCTGCTACGGCGCGTCGCTGGCCACGGGCAAGCCGGTGCAGGTGGGCGAGGCCGTGGGCATCATCGCGGCCCAGTCCATTGGCGAGCCGGGCACCCAGTTGACCATGCGTACCTTCCATACCGGCGGCGTGGCCAGCGCGGACGACATCACCCAGGGCTTGCCCCGTATTGACGAGCTGTTTGAGGGCCGCAAGCCCAAGCACGTGGCCATTATCAACGAACTGGACGGCCAGGTAAGCTTTGAGGAGATTAAACGCAACCGCCATGTGGTGGTGACCAATGACGAGAGCGGGGAAACCAAGTCTTACCTGATCCCCTTTGGCAGCCGGGTGACGGTGAAGGAAGGGGAGTATATCAAGCGGGGCAAGTACATCACCGAGGGTTCGGTGAGCCCCCATGACGTACTGGCCATCAGCGGCGTGCAGGAGGTACAGGACTACCTGATACAGGAAGTACAACGGGTGTACCGGATGCAGGGCGTGGACATCAACGATAAGCATATAGAGATTATTGTGCGGCAGATGCTGCGCAAGGTACGGGTAGACGACGCGGGGGATACGGACCTGATGGTGGCCTCGCTGGCGGACAAGAATGAGGTGTACTTTGCCAATGAGGAGATACGCCGGCGGATCGCCCTGGGCGAAACCGGGCTGCGGGAGGCTACCTTTACCCCGGTGCTGCTGGGCATTACCAAGGCCTCGCTGGCAACGGACTCCTTTATGTCGGCGGCTTCCTTCCAGGAAACGACCAGGGTACTGACGGACGCGGCCATTAAGGGCAAGGTGGACGGCCTGGTGGGCCTGAAGGAAAACGTGATTTTGGGTAAACTGGTGCCCGCGGGCACGGGCCTGAAAATGTATGGCCAGGTGGAGATAGAATCGCGGATACCGGAGGAGCCCCCGGTGTACAGCGAGGAGCGGCCGGAACGGCCGGAGCCCTCGCAGGTGGAGCCGCTGGACTTTATGATGGACGATGAGGACGACGAGGATGAGGGCTTTGAGGCCCCCATGCCGGAAGAACAGCAGGAACCCCGGCCTGAGGTGGTATAGTTTTGGGTAAAAGGGGGAAAATCCCGGGCAGGGATGAAAAAACTTGACAGACGCTGTCTGTTGGTGCTATAATCTGCAAGATGGGCAAAATCTAGCGGAAAAGGCCGCAAAAAGGCCGGCGAAAGCCGGGGACGCGGCCCTACCGGCAGAAATAAAAAGCGCGGGCGGTTTGCCCGTGGACGGCCGAGGGGGAACCTGCGGGACAGAGCGCGGCGGATAACGCCTTAGAAGCTTTTGGGAGTTCTTAGAACCCTTTTCCCGAAAAGGGTTCTAAGCCGCCGGAGGCCAAGGCACCGGCGGCCAGCAGGCCCTATCGGCTAGGAGAGGCGGAATGGCGGCGAAAGCTGCCTTCGCATATATAATTTTTAAAGAAGGAGGTGCAGCTATGCCTACTTTTAACCAGTTGGTTAAAAACGGCAGGTCCGACGCTGTGAAGAAGTCCAAGGCCCCGGCGCTTTTGAAGGGGTGGAACTCCAAAAAGCGCGCGGCGATCGACCAGGACTCCCCCCAAAAGCGGGGCGTTTGCACGACGGTGACCACCCGTACACCCAAAAAGCCGAACTCCGCCCTGCGGAAGATCGCCCGGGTGCGGTTGTCCAACGGCATTGAGGTGCTGTGCTATATCCCCGGCGTGGGGCACAACCTGCAGGAGCATAGCGTGGTTATGATCCGCGGCGGCCGTGTGCGCGACCTGCCCGGTGTGCGCTATCACATCATCCGCGGCGTGCTGGATACCCAGGGCGTGGCCAAGCGTATGCAGGCCCGTTCGAAGTACGGCGCCAAGCGGCCCAAGGCCGGCAAGAAATAAGAGTAACCCTGTAAGCTATTCGGCTTAATTTATATAGATTCAATCCGGCAAAGCCCGGAGGGGGTCTTAGGTAAATTGCCTTTTAGCTGACCGGAGGCTTTGGCAGGGGGGACCCTGGCGGGCCTTCGAGTACCGATGAATTCATTTTATGAAGGAGGGAAGATTATGCCAAGAAGAGGCAATGTGGCAAAGCGCGACGTTTTGCCGGACCCCTTGTATAATTCCAAGCTCGTCACCAGGCTGATCAACAGCGTAATGCTGGACGGCAAAAAGGGCGTAGCCCAGAAGATTGTGTACGGCGCCTTTGAGATCGTGCAGGAGAAAACCGGTAAGGAGCCCCTGGAGGTGTTCGAGCAGGCTATGGAGAACGTAATGCCCAGCCTGGAGTGTAAATCCCGCCGTGTGGGCGGTTCTACCTATCAGGTGCCGATGGAGGTTCGCCCCGAACGGCGGCAGACCCTGGGCCTGCGGTGGATGACCAGTTTTGCCCGTACCCGCAACGAGCGCACTATGCGCGAGCGGCTGGCCGGGGAAATTTTGGACGCCACCAACGGCGCGGGCGGCGCGGCCAAGAAACGGGACGATACCCACAGGATGGCCGAGGCCAACAGGGCGTTTGCACACTACCGCTGGTAAGGGCGGTGGCTAAAGGCGGCCCCCGCCTGGGCGGGAGAGCGGCCTGAAAGCCTATAAAAAGCCCCGGCGGCGGGAGCCCCGGATGAAGGCCCCCGGCAAAGAGCCCTGCAACCTTTGGATTGAAGGAGGAAACAACGTATTTATGGCCAGACAGGTACCACTTGAATTGACAAGGAACATCGGCATTATGGCCCACATTGATGCCGGTAAGACGACTACCACGGAACGTATTTTGTTCTACACAGGCGTCAACTACAAAATCGGCGAGACTCACGAGGGTGCCGCCACGATGGACTGGATGGCTCAGGAACAGGAGCGCGGCATCACCATCACATCCGCCGCCACCACCTGTTTCTGGCCGGACCGCAACGGCAAGCAGAACCGCATCAACATCATTGACACCCCCGGCCACGTGGACTTTACCGTGGAAGTGCAGCGTTCGTTGCGGGTGCTGGACGGGTCTGTCACCGTGTTTTGCGCCAAGGGCGGCGTTGAACCCCAGTCTGAAACCGTATGGCGGCAGGCGGACGAGTATAAAGTCCCCCGCATGGCCTATGTAAACAAAATGGATATTATGGGCGCGGACTTCTACCGGGTGGTGCAGATGATGAAAGACCGGCTGAAGTGTAACGCGGTGCCCATCCAACTGCCCATTGGGGCGGAGGAAACCTTTAAGGGCATCATCGACCTGGTGGAGATGAAAGCCTATGTGTACTATGACGATTTGGGCAAGGATATCCGCTGCGAGGATATCCCCGAAGATATGCTGGAGCAGGCCCAGCAGTACCGGGCCGAACTGGTGGAGCACGTGGCGGAGCTGGACGACGCCCTGATGGAGAAATACCTGGGCGAGGAAGAGATCAGCATAGAGGAGATCAAGGACTGCATCCGTAAGTCTACCATTGCCAACCACATGGTGCCGGTGACCTGCGGGACCTCTTACCGCAACAAGGGCGTGCAGAAACTGCTGGACGCGATTGTGGACTATATGCCCGCCCCCACGGACGTGCCCCCCATTAGGGGCACACACCCGGACACCGAGGAGGAAATGGTGCGCCACTCCTCTGACGAGGAGCCCTTTGCCGCGCTGGCGTTTAAGATTGCCACAGACCCCTATGTGGGCAAGCTGTGTTTCTTCCGGGTCTATTCCGGCTCGATAGAGGCGGGCGCCACGGTGTATAACTCGGTGAAAGACAACAACGAGCGCATGGGCCGCATTGTGCAGATGCACGCCAATGACCGCAAGGACATTGACCGGGTATATGCCGGCGACATTGCCGCCGCAGTGGGCCTGAAGAACACCACCACCGGCGACACCCTGTGCGACGAGAAACATCCGGTTATCCTGGAGTCCATGGAGTTCCCGGAGCCGGTTATCCGGGTGGCTATTGAGCCCAAGACCAAGGCGGGCCAGGAGAAGATGGGCATTGCCCTCTCTAAGCTGGCGGAGGAGGACCCCACCTTTAAGGCGTATACCGACGAGGAGACGGGCCAGACCATCATCGCCGGCATGGGCGAGTTGCACCTGGAGATCATTGTGGACCGGCTGCTGCGGGAGTTTAAGGTGGAGGCCAACGTGGGCAAACCCCAGGTGGCTTACAAGGAGACCATCCGCAAGGAGAGCCAGAGCGACACCAAGTATGCCCGGCAGTCCGGCGGTAAGGGCCAGTATGGCCATGTTAAGATCCGCATTGAGCCCAACCCGGCGGGTGGCTACGAGTTTGTCAACGCAGTGGTGGGCGGCGCCATCCCCAAGGAGTATATCCCCGCGGTGGACCAGGGCATTCAGGGCGCGATGCTCAGCGGCGTGCTGGCAGGCTACAATGTAGTGGACGTGAAGGTAAGCCTGTACGACGGTTCTTACCACGAGGTGGACTCCTCTGAAATGGCCTTTAAGATCGCCGGTTCTATGGCCTTTAAAGAGGCCATGCGCAAGGCCGACCCGGTGCTGATGGAGCCCATTATGAAGGTGACGGTCATTACCCCCGAAGAGTATATGGGCGACGTCATCGGCGACCTGAACAGCCGCCGGGGCATGATTTTGGGTATGGACGCCCTGCCCGGCGCCCAGCAGGTCAACAGCGAAGTGCCCCTTTCGGAGATGTTTGGCTACGCGACGGATATGCGTAGCAAGACCCAGGGCCGCGGCCAATATACCATGGAGCCCGCCCATTACAGCGAGGTGCCCAAGGCTATCTCGGAGAAGATCATCAGCGACAGGGGCCGCAAGAACGACTAAGGGCGAAACCCCGGCGCGGGGGGGGAAATCCCCCGCCAAAGAAAAGCAGAAATTTTGCTTGCTTTTTTGACCAATTATTGGTAGAATGTATACAAGCAAAGCTTGGACTAATTTAATTTGCAAGGAGGAAATATTCCAATGGCAAAGGCAAAATTTGAACGTACCAAACCCCATGTAAACATTGGCACCATCGGCCACGTGGACCATGGCAAGACCACCCTGACCGCCGCCATCACCAAGGTGCTGGCCATGAAGGGCGACGCCGACTTTATGGACTATGCCAACATCGACAAGGCCCCTGAGGAGCGGGAGCGCGGCATTACTATTAACACCGCCCACGTAGAGTACCAGACCGACGCCCGCCACTATGCCCACGTGGACTGCCCCGGCCACGCCGACTATGTGAAGAACATGATTACCGGCGCTGCCCAGATGGACGGCGCGATCCTGGTAGTTTCCGCTGCGGACGGCCCCATGCCCCAGACCCGTGAGCACATCCTGCTGGCCCGCCAGGTGGGCGTGCCTGCTATGGTCGTGTATATGAACAAGGTGGATCAGGTGGACGACGACGAGCTGCTGGAGCTGGTGGAGATGGAAGTCCGCGAGATGCTCAGCGAGTACGAGTTCCCCGGCGATGATATCCCCTTCATCAAGGGTTCCGCCCTGCAGGCTCTGGAGAGCAGCAGCACCGATCCCAACGCCCCCGAGTATGCTTCCATTCTGGAGCTGATGAACGCGGTTGACAGCTATATCCCCACCCCCGAGCGCAAGGCCGACCTGCCCTTCCTGATGCCTGTGGAGGACGTTATGACCATTACCGGCCGCGGCACCGTGGCTACCGGCCGTGTGGAGCGTGGCCAGCTTAAGCTGAGCGAGGAAGTGGAACTGGTCGGTTTGACCGAGGAGACCCGCAAGGTGGTTGTCACCGGTATCGAGATGTTCCGCAAGACTTTGGATTACGCCGAGGCCGGCGACAACGTGGGCGTACTGCTCCGCGGTGTGCAGCGCAATGAGATCGAGCGCGGCCAGGTGCTGTCCAAGCCCGGCTCCATCCATCCCCACACCAAGTTTAAGGGCCAGGTTTACGTGCTGACCAAGGACGAGGGCGGCCGCCATACCCCCTTCTTTAACAACTACCGTCCCCAGTTCTATTTCCGTACCACGGACGTGACCGGCGTGATTTCCCTGCCCGAAGGCACCGAGATGTGTATGCCCGGCGACAACGTGGACATGGACGTGGAACTGATCACCCCCATCGCCATTGAAGAGGGCCTGCGTTTCGCTATCCGTGAGGGTGGCCGTACGGTTGGCTCCGGCGTTGTTACCGCTATCAATTCCTAAACCAAGCTTTTCGGGAGGCTCCCCTTGTGGGGGCCTCTTTTTTTGTGTGCGGGTGGATGAGCAGGAGATAGCATGGGGCTGCGGTTTCTTCCTTTGGCGAAGGGGGCCGGCGAAAAAAATTTTGCGGGGCATCAACAATTTGGGCCGGTGGATTGTGTAGTAAACAGAAAGAGGAAAGGGGGCGGGCAAATGGCCAGCGGATTTTCTCAAGAGGAACTGGCGGACCTGTATCAGCGGCATTATAAGATGGTGTACCAGATCTGCCTGGTGCTGATGAAACAGGTGGCCGATGCGGAGGACGCCACCCAGACCGTCTTTCGGAAGGCGATGGAACAGGCAAGGCCATTCCGTGATCCGGAGCACGAGAAGGCCTGGCTGATCGTTACAGCCCGGAACGAGTGCCGCAACCAACTGAAGTACTGGTGGCGTACCCGGCAGGCGGGCAGCGAGGCGCTGGATACCCTTACCTGGGAGGGGCCGGGGGACCGGCAGGTGTGGGAGCAGGTGGCGGCATTGCCGAAACCCCACCGGCTGGTGCTCTACCTGCACTACTACCAGGGCTACACCACCGGGGAGGTGGCACAGATGCTGGGGGAAAACCCCGCCACGGTGCGCGCCCGGCTGGTACAGGCAAGGAAGAAACTGAAATTGAAACTGGAGGAAGAGGGCTATGGAACAACGTGATTTGAACCGGATGTTTGATCAACTAAACCCGGTCCCCGGACGGGCCCAGGCACTGCTGGATGGGATCCTCCAGGACGGGACAAGGAGGGAATTTGTAATGGAAAAGCGGAAACGGTTGGTTGCCAGTGTGGCAGTGGCCATACTGCTGATGACCTGCACCATAGGGGCGGTGGCATCGATGTTCCGGGTGCAGATTACGGAGAAGGATGAGGCGGGGACGGTCTGGCTGTCCGAAGGGATTGCCTATTACCCGCTGGAGAGCCTTTCGGAGAAGGTGCGGGCCCTGGACGGCCAGCCGGCGGAACTTTTCGCCTTTGACTCCTGGGAGGCGGTGGAGGGGTTTATCGGGCTGGATTTGATGAACAACCCAGTACTGGACGCGGCCCCGGCTAAGGAGTATGGCTTTCAGATCGACTTAGGGCACAAGAAGAGCGGCGGACAGTTTGTGGTGATCACCCAGCCGGAATTGGAGCATATACGGGCCCACGGGTGTTTTGAGATCGGCCAGGTGGACATTGACGTGGAAAGCGAAGTGTTTACAGAGCGGATGGACGCCCAGGGGAAGGGCTGGGACGAGAAGTTCCACGGGTACGATTTTACGGAGAACACGGAACTGGAGCGGGAAACCTACACGGCCACCAGCGGGTTGGAGGCGCAGATCATGCAGATTACCTACGGCGAAGGGCATTACAGTTGTATGGCGGCGTTCTCGTTACAGGGCATACCCACCGTTGTGCGGGCAAACGCCCAGGGGAGCATGGAAGAGGCCCGGACGGTTTTGCTGGAGGTTTTGGACGGGTTTATTCCCGGATAGGCCCCCAACCCCCGGAAGGGGAAAGAAAAGCGATGGATAGCATAAATAAGGCGTGCCCCAGGGAGGTTCCCTGGGGCACGCCTTTATGGGTGGGGGAAGTGTGGGCCGAAACGGCAGGGCGCAGTGGGAGAGGGCAAGGCCGCCCCTTACGGCCCAGGGGCTTGCTGTTTCCGGTAGGCGGAGGGGGACATACCCTTTAGGCGGGAGAAGGTGCGGGAGAAATAACTCATATCGTTAAAGCCACAACTTAGGGCAATGTCCGTTACGGCCTCGTCTGTTAGGGCCAGGCGCTCACCGGCCTGCTCGACCCGGAAGTAGTTCAGGTACCCGATGGGGGTGCGGCCGGTCATTTGGGCAAAGGCCCGGCAGAAATACTTGGGGTTCATGCCGGCCACCTGGGCCAACTCAGGCAGGGCAACGGGCTGGTCGTAATTGTCCCGGATAAAGGTCAGCACATTTTTAAGCTGGAGGATGCGTTTGCGGTTTTTGATGGGGGGCTTGGCCGGGGCTTTGACCTGGAGCAGGCCCCCCATCATCTGCCATAAAAGCCCCATAGCCGTCCACTCATAGCCCCGCGCCCGGCCCTCCAGGGCGCTGAAAAGCCGGGCGGCCAGTTGGGCCTGGCTGCTGCCGGCGGGGAACACCCCACTGAAACCGCCCTCTTCCGCCAGGAATTCCTGGGCGTTGCGGACACAGACCGGGGTGTTGTGGAGCAGCGCGCCCAAATCTACCACCACGCACTGGTAGACGCTGTTTTGGGGGATGCCGCCGTGGACCGCCCCCTCGCCGATCCAGGCGCAGTCCCCAGGTCCCATGGGCAGGCCGCGGCCGTCGATGGTCAGGTGGAAGGCGCCGCTGCGCACCAAAATCAACTCATACTCCAGGTGCCAGTGCAGGGGCATCTGGTAGCGGGGGGAGGAGCGGTCTACATCGTATAAGGCCAGGGGGAAGTCAAAGGTGCCCCGGCGCTGGTTCTCGTATAAGCTGTTATAACCCATAATGCTTGAAAAGGTAAAAAGGTGAATATACTCCTAATTTGCAGGCGGATTTGTCCAAGAAACAAAAGGCGAAACGTACTATAATGCAATTAGTATAGCATAGCAGCAAGCCGCTTTGCTCCTTGCCAAATCGCCAGGGCGATTTGTAAACTTGCTTTGCAAGTTTCGACTCTACTGAAATACCCTGTGGGTATTATAGCATGGCACCGGTTGCCTGTCAACAAGGAGGAGTTTTTATGGAAGATTACCAGGGCATTTCGGAACAGATTTGCGACATATGTCACAAGATGTGGCAGTTGGGCTGGGTGGCGGCCAACGACGGTAATGTGAGCGCGCGCCTGCCGGACGGCAGGGTGATTGCCACCCCTACGGGGATAAGCAAGGCCTTCATCACCCCGGATAAGCTGGTGCTTTTAGACAGCCAGGGGAACCTTTTGGAGGCCGGGGAGGGCTACCGGCCCTCCAGCGAGATAAAGATGCACCTGCGCTGCTACGAAAAGCGCCCGGACGTGGCCAGCGTGGTGCACGCCCACCCGCCGGGGGCGACCGGCTTTGCCGTGGCCCACAAGGCGATGGATATGTACAACATGATTGAGGATGTGGCGGTTATCGGCTCGGTGCCGCTGACCCCCTACGGCACCCCCTCCACCAGGGAGGTGCCCGACGCCATTGCGCCTTACCTGGAGGAGCACGATGTGATGCTGCTGGAGAACCATGGGGCCCTGGCGGTGGGCAGCGATGTGCTGACGGCTTTTTACCGCATGGAAAGCCTGGAGTTGTGGGCAAAGATTACCATTAACGCGGTGATATTGGGGGGCAGCTATGACATTAGCCGGGAGAACATACAAAAGCTGATCGGCCTGCGGGGCTACTACCAGGTTACCGGACGGCACCCGGGGTACAAGGTATTTAACCCAGAGGACGAGGCGCTACATAAAAGCAGAAACCCTAAGGAGGCAGAAAAATGAATTACCCGAAAATCGGCATACGCCCGGTGATTGACGGCCGCTGGGGCGGCATACGGGAGGGGCTGGAGGCCCAGACCATGGGCATGGCCCGGAGGGCGGCGGAACTGATTGGCAGCAGCCTAAAATACCCAGACGGCACGCCGGTGCAATGTGTGGTTTCCAGCACCACCATTGGGGGCGGGGCAGAGGCCGAAAAATGCGCGGAGGAGTTTTCCGGGCAAAATGTGGTGGCGACCCTGAGCGTGACCCCCTGCTGGTGCTATGGAACCGAAACCTTTGACATGGACCCCCAGACCATTAAGGCTGTGTGGGGGTTTAACGGCACCGAGCGGCCGGGGGCCGTGTACCTGGCGGCGGTGATGGCTGCCCATGCCCAAAAGGGCCTGCCCGCTTTTTCCATCTATGGCCACGACGTGCAGGACCTGGGTGACGGGACCATCCCCGCGGATGTGGCGGAGAAGATACTGCTCTTTGCCAGGGGCGCGGTGGCCGTGGGCTGGATGAAGAATAAAGCCTATGTGAACCTGGGCGGCGTGGCGATGGGCATTGCCGGCAGCTACTGCAACGGGGATATGTTCCAGAAGTACCTGGGTATCCGGGCCGAGTGGGTGGATATGACGGAGATCCTGCGGCGCATTGCCCTGGAGATTTACGACCGGGCGGAGTATGAGAAGGCCCTTGCCTGGATAAAGGAGAACTGCAAGGAGGGCTTTGACCTGAACGAGGGCAAGGATCTGCCTGGGCTGATTACCCGCTCTAAGGTGGTGGAGCCAGACCAGGATTGGGCGTTTATCGCCAAGATGACCCTGATCGTCCGGGACATCCTGTATGGCAACCCCAAGCTGGACGAACTGGGCTGGCATGAGGAGGCTTTGGGCCGGAACGCGGTGGCAGGAGGGTTCCAGGGGCAGCGCCAGTGGACCGACTGGCTACCCAACGCGGACTTTACCGAGGCGATCATGGCTTCTACCTTTGACTGGAACGGCACTAAGGCCCCGACCCCCTTTGCCACGGAGAATGACACCCTGAACGGCGTGGCGATGCTGCTGGGCACGCTGGTGAGCAATACGGCCCCCTGTTTCCACGATGTGCGCACCTACTGGAGCCCCGCGGCCTGTGAGCGGGTGACGGGCCACAAGCCTGCTGGTGTGGCAGCAGGCGGGTTTATCCACCTGATCAACTCCGGGGCCACGGCCCTGGATGGCTCGGGCGCGGCCAAAAACGCGGAGGGCCAGGGCTGCATGAAACCTTTCTGGGAGATGACGGGGGAGGATGTGGCGGCCTGCCTGGCGGCTACGGACTGGTGCCGGGCCAACTATGAATACTTCCGGGGGGGCGGGTTCTCCAGCCACTTCCGCTGCCGGGCGGAGATGCCCGTGACCTTGCTGCGGGTGAATGTGGTGGACGGCATCGGGCCGGTTTTGCAGTTGGCAGAGGGCTGGACCGCGGACCTGCCGGACGGGATCCACACGGTGATTGACAAGCGCACGGACCCCAGTTGGCCGACCACCTGGTTTGTGCCCAGACTGACCGGCCGGGGGGCATTCAGCGATGTATACAGCGTGATGTCCAACTGGGGCGCGAACCACGGGGTAACGGTGTACGGCCATGTGGGGGCCGAGCTGATCACCCTGGCCGCCATGCTGCGCATACCGGTCAATATGCACAACGTGGAGGCCGGGCGGGTGTTCCGCCCCCACGCCTGGGCTGCCTTTGGCACCGAGGACCCAGAGGCCGCGGACTACCGGGCCTGCCGGACCTATGGGCCGCTGTATAAGTAAAGGGACATATTCTGCATATTCTGGAAGGAGGAAAGACCTTATGAAAATAGCCGCTATTGGCGCCTGGCACGTACATACCATGGAGTATGCCCAGGCCATTCAAAAGAACCCCAAGGCCCAGCTTTGCTGCCTGTGGGACGACGACCCGGCCAGGGGCCAGGAAACCGCCCAAAAGCTGGGGGTGCCTTTTCAACCGGATCTGAAGGCCATTTGGGCTGACCCGGCTATCGACGGGATCCAGGTCACGACGGCCACCAGCCAGCACACCCAGGTGCTGCTGGCCGCTGCCAAGGCGAAAAAGCATATCTTTACGGAAAAAGTACTGGCCTTTACCAACGAAGAGGCACAGGAGATTGCGGCCGCCGTGCGGGCAAGCGGGGTGAAGTTTACCATATCTTACCCCCACAAGACCCGGCCTGCCCTGAAAGCGGCCAAGGAACTGGCCCAGAGCGGCCAACTGGGGCAGATCACCTATGCGCGGGTGCGCAATGTACACAACGGCAGCAGTGCCGGCTGGCTGCCGGAGCACTTTTACAACGCGGCCCAGACCGGCGGCGGGGCTATGATGGACCTGGGGGCCCACCCCATGTATACCCTGCACTGGCTGATGGGCGAGCCCCAGTCGGTGGTTTCCCTGTTCACCCAGGTTACCGGGAAACCTGTGGAGGACAATGCGGTGTCTGTGCTGGCGTTCCCGGACGGGGCCATTGGTGTGTCGGAAACGGGGTTTGTTACCGAGGGCAACCCCTATGTGCTGGAGGTGAGCGGCACCCAGGGCTCGTTGATGGTGCACAACGACGTGCTGGAATACAGCAGCCGGGAAACAGGGGGCCAGGTGGTACAGGTGCAAGACCTGCCTGCCCCGGACCCTATGCCCATAGACGGGTGGATTGACGCGGTGGTGGCGGGCGGGGAAGCCCCCAACGGTATCAACGACGCCCTGGCCCTGACCCGGCTGATGGTGGGCGCCTATGAGGCGTACCGCACGGGCGCAAGGTATCAATTTTAAAACGTATAAGGGTTTCAAGGGTTGAAAGCGGAAACAGCGTCCCGGAGGCGATGGCCTTTGGGGCGCTGTTTTTGTGTTTGGCGGGAGGAAGAGGGGGCGGGGGGATTTCCCGCGGCAAGGCCGGGGAGGCGGGGCGGCCGTGTTGCATGACGGGGGCGCTTGGCGCAAAAGCGAAACCTTGGCGATTGGATGATTGGCGAGAGAAGGCACCGGGCTATAGGGAGATTTTGTGGCAAATGCGTAGGGGAAGAGATAGGTTGCCTGGAATAAACGCAAAAAAGTCTGGAATAGAAAATCGTTTTCTGTTATAATTGTAGTAAGGACCTGTGGGGCGCGCAAAGGGGGACGGAAGGCCGGGCTGGTAAGCGGCCTTTTGCGCGCTGCCGGCAGAGGGCTATCAATATTTTAAGGAGGCATCCTATGGAAGTAAAAGAATGGACCTACGAGGAGATCCCCGCGTATGAGGGCCGCCCGGAGGGCGTGCAGGTGATAGAGAGCACCGGGGACGAGCCCGGCGTTGCCTATCTGCACGACGTGGAGTACGCCAACATAGACGGCACGCCCTTGCGGTTGCAGATTCTGGCACCCTTCAGCCGCAACCAGCATTACCCGCCTATGGAAGGGCAGGCAGTGAACCCTTTGCCCTGCTATGTGTTCGTCCAGGGGTCGGCCTGGATGAAACAGTATGTTTACATGAACGTGCCCGCCCTGGCCAAGCTGGCCCTGCGGGGGTATGTGTGCGCCATTGTGGAGTACCGGCACTCGGGCATTGCCCCCTTCCCGGCCCAGATCAAGGACGCCCGCAACGCCGTACGCTTTTTGCGCAAGAACGCCGGGGCTTATGCCATTGACCCGGAGAAGATCATCATGGCTGGGGACTCCTCCGGCGGGCACACGGCCATGTGGGCGGGGATGCTCCATGACGACGATACCGGGGACAACCTGTACCAGGGTATCAGCGGCGACACCTGCGGCGTAGTGAACTACTACGGCTCTACCTCGGTGATGGCCCCGGACTCCAACCCCATCCAGATAGCCCACTGCCTGCCGGAAAGCCCTGAGGGCATGGTGATGGGCGGCAAGAACCTGCTGGAGCACCCGGAACTGGCCCGGCAGCTTTCGGTGGAGTGCAACATTGACGGGGACACGGTGCTGCCGCCGGTGCTGATATTCCACGGCACGAAAGACCGGCTGGTTAACTGCGAGGGCAGCGCCATCCTCTATGAGCAGCTTAAAAAGACCGGGCACCCGGTGGATTTCTACCTGATTCAAGGCGCGGACCACGGCGGGCCGGAGTTCTGGACCGACGGGGTGCTGGACATTGTGGACGGATTCTGCCGGAAATGTTTTGGGGATATACAATAATTGCCCGGTGCAAGGGGCTTAGCGGCTACCCGGCGGAGGGCTTGGGGCGCCGGGTAGCCCGCTATTTCCCCGGAGGGTAAACAAAAGGAGGAAAAGCCATGCAATACCAAAAGCTATTTACCCCGATGAAGATTGGGAGCGTTACCGTTAAGAACCGCTTTGCCCTGGCCCCGATGGGGCCTTTGGGGCTGGCGGATGCGGAGGGGGGCTGGAACCAGCGGGGGATCGACTACTATACCCGCCGGGCCCAGGGGGGTACCGGGCTGATCATTACCGGGGTGACGTTTTCCGACTGCCAGGTGGAAACCCAGAGTATGCCCAATGTGCCCAACTCGACCTATAACCCGGTGCATTTTGTCCGCACCAGCCGGGAGATGACCGAACGGGTCCACGCCTACGGCAGCAAGATATTCCTGATGATGTCCGGCGGCTTTGGCCGGGTGACCATCCCCACCAACCTGGGGGAGTTCCCGCCGGTGGCACCTTCGGCTATCCCCCACCGCTGGCTGGATAAGACCTGCCGGGCCCTGACGGTGGAGGAGATCCACAGCATTGTCCAATCTTTTGGCGACGGGGCCTACCATGCCAAGCGGGGCGGCTTTGACGGGGTGGAGATCCACGCGGTGCACGAGGGGTATTTGCTGGACCAGTTTGCCATCTCTATGTTCAACCTGCGTACCGACGAGTATGGCGGCCCTTTGGAAAACCGCCTGCGCTTTGCCAGGGAGGTGGTGGAGGAGATCAAAGCCCGCTGCGGGAAAGACTTCCCGGTGGCCTTGCGGTTCAGCCTGAAGAGCATGATCAAGGACTGGCGGGAGGGCGCCTTGCCGGGGGAAGAATTTGTGGAAAAAGGCCGGGATATCGAAGAGGGTCTGGAGGCCGCAAAGCTTTTGGTTTCCTACGGCTATGACGCTTTGGACACGGATGTGGGCACCTATGACGCCTGGTGGTGGAACCATCCGCCGATGTACATGGACAAGGGGTTGTTCCGGCCCTATTGCAAGCTGGTAAAAGAGGTGGTGGACGTACCGGTGTTCTGCGCCGGGCGCATGGACGGCCCCGACATGGCGTTGGCCGCTGTGGAGGACGGCACTTGCGATATCGTCAGCCTGGGGCGGCCCCTGCTGGCGGACCCGGACTATGTGAACAAGCTGCGGGCCGGGCGGTACGTGGATGTGCGGCCCTGCATCTCTTGCCAAGAGGGCTGCATGGGGCGGATACAGGAGTATTCCATGCTCAACTGCGCGGTGAACCCCCAGGCAGCCAGGGAGCGGGTAACGGCCTATGAGCCGGTGTGCAAGCCCAAAAAGGTGCTGGTGGCAGGTGGCGGCGTGGCCGGCTGCGAGGCCGCGCGGGTGCTGGCTATCCGGGGGCACAGGCCGGAACTGTTTGAGAAGGGGGGACGGCTGGGCGGCAACTTGATCCCCGGCGGTGCGCCTGCGTTTAAGGAGGACGACATGGCCCTGGCCAAATGGTACGCCCATACCCTGGAGCGGCTGGGGGTACCCGTTACCCTAAACCACGAGGTGACAAGGGAAGAAGTGCTGGCGGGGGGCTATGACGCAGTGGTGGTGGCCACAGGCTCCCGGCCCAAGGTATTCCCCCTGGGGGATGACGGGCACACCTATACGGCGGCGCAGGTGCTGCTGGGGGAGAAGGACTGCGGCCAGAGCACGGTGGTAGTGGGCGGCGGCCTGGTGGGCTGCGAAACGGCCCTCTGGCTGGCACAGCAGGGCAAGAAAGTGACCATTGTGGAGGCCATGGACAGGCTGATGGCCGTGAACGGCCCCCTCTGCCATGCCAACAAGGATATGCTGGAGCGGCTGGTGCCCTACCATGGGGTGGAGGTGGTCACCGGTGCGAAGGTGAAAAGCTATGCCGGCGGTGTGGCCACCGTGGGAACGGCGGAAGGGGAAAAGCAGGTGCCCTGCGACAGTGTGATTTTAGCAGTAGGCTACCGGGAGGAGGATACCCTTTACCACCAGTTGGAGTTTGACGTGCCGGAAATCTACCTGCTGGGCGACGCGAAGGCGGTTTCCAACATTATGTACGCCATTTGGGACGCTTTTGAGGTGGCCAACCATATTTAAAGGAGAGGGGCGGCTAATCCCCCAACTCTTTGCCGATCACGGTTACAAGTTCATGGGTGGTATCGCAGCCATGTTCCCAGTACATGATCCCCAGAAGGCCGGCCTCCTTTACATAGCGGCATTTCAGGGCAATGGCCTCTGGGTTTTCGTAGCTGATGAAACTGCTGCCGTTCCATAAATAGGCCGCTTGCGCGTCTTTATCCCAATATCTGGTATATCCATGCTGGGCGATAAACTGCTTGGTGATGTCGCTGTACCGCGGGCCGCCCTCGCCGCCGGTTTGGGCGGGCTGGCAGAGGCCGTTGTTTTTGTCCTCGACCCCGGACCATTGCCGGGAATAGAACGCCGCGCCAATGACGATCTTCTCCAAGGGGACGCCGGCTTGGTGGAACATGGCCACCATGTCTACGGTGTTCAGGCCGCTGTTGTCGCCTGCCCCGGCCCGCAGGGCGGCGTGGTGCCCGGCCTGGCGGGTAAAGCCGCTGCGCATATCATAGGTCATGATCTGCACATAATCTACCAGTTGGGCAACCTTGTCCATTTCGGTATCCCGTACAAAATAGGCCCCGGCCCCTGCGGCAATCGACAAGCTGCGGGGGCCGATTTTGTCCCGCAATGCCTGGAGCAGCAGGGTGAAGTTTTCCCTGTCCCGCGGGTCATGGTCAATGCCGGCCTGGCCGTTACAGGGATACTCCCAATCGATATCAATACCGTCAAGCCCGTACCGCTCCGCCGTTTCCAGGCAGGACTGGGCGAACGCTTCCCGCCCGGCTGCGGTCATGGCCATGGTGGAGAACCCGCCCGCGCCCCAGCCCCCCACCGAGAGGATGATTTTGATTTCCGGGTTCCACGCCCGGAAGGTTTCGATTAAGCCCATATGGGTGAGCCCGGAGATGTCCAACAGGCCGTCTTTCACCAGGCCAAAGGCCAGGTTGATGTGGGTCAGGCAATGCAGGTCCTCTTTGGTAAAAACGGTAAGGCCCTCGTTCATGGCGTAAGCCAACGCGTATTTTTTCATTCTGGTACATCCTTTCTTTGGGTTTGTATTACCGGTGCGCAACTCTCCCGCACCACAAGTTCTGGCCGGTAGCCAAGGGGTTTGCACGCCTGGGAACCGCCCATAACTGCCAGCAGGGAATTGATGACAAAGCGCCCGAAACGGCTGTTGTGCTGGTCTATGCTGGTGAGCCGGGGTACAAAAAAGCCCGCGTCAAAGAACTGGTCGCAGCTTATAACGGACACATCCCCCGGCACGGCCAGGCCGGCATCAGCCAGCGCCCGGTAGGCCCCCAAGGCGACGCTGTCGTTCATGGCCAGCAGGGCGGTAAAGGGGTTCCCCCGCCCCAACAGCCAGTGGACGGCTTCATACCCGTCCGGCGCGTAGTAGTCGGAGGGGGCGACCAGCGCCCGGTCGTAGGGGAGGGAGAGGGCAGAGAGGGCATCCGCATAGGCTGCCAAACGGGCCTCTGTAATGCCGACCCCTTCCTCGCCGCCTACAAAGGCGATACGCCGGTGCCCAAGGGAAACCAGATAGTTTACCGCCGCAAGCACGCCCAGGCCCCGCTCTCGTTGGATAAAAAGGCACTTTGCCCCCGGTATGGGATCCCCGATAACAACCGTGGGGACTGCGGCTGCAAGCCGGGACAGGGCCTGGCGGTAGTTTCTGCCCACGTCCATCAAATCGGCCTGGCCGCCTGCCACGATGACGCCGTCCACGGCCTTATCCAGCATGGTCTGGAAAGCCGCCAACTCCCGGTGGGCCAGCTCGACGGGGCCCGCGGCCCGGAAACCGGTATTGCACAGCAGCACCGAATAGCCGGCAGAGCGGGCGGCGGTTTCCATCTCCCGGAACATGGAGGCAAAATAGGGGTTGGCGATGTCCGGCAATATGACCCCCAAAGTCATGGTACAGTGGCAGGCAAGGCCCCTGGCCAGGGCGTTTGGGGTATAGTTGTGCCGGGCCATCACGGCCTGGACCCGCGCCCGGGTGGATTCCGCTACGGGCGCGGTACCGTTTAGCACCCGGGATACCGTGGCGATGGACACGCCGCTCTCCTGGGCGATTTGCTTGATTGTGATTGTGCTCATCCTGCCGCCCCCTTGCTGGGAGTAGTATAGCAGAAAATGAAAGGGGTTTCAATACAAAAAACCTGTTATGCCAAAGAAAGGGCAGAACCACAAAAAATGCGGGCAGAATCTTGTGGAAGTCACCCACTTGAAATGAAAACGTTTTCAATATACACTCATACTAACTGTTTTGACACCCAGGAGGTAAGGACATATGGATTTGGGATTTGAACGTGAATTGCGGGAAAGCCTGTTTGTACACCGGCCGCTGCCCCTGCACCGGGAACACAGCCTGGAGGCGGCTTTCCCCCACAAGCACGTAACGGCAAAGCGGGCGCTGTGCAGCGCCTTTCGGCCCGGTTTTCCCCGGCGGGAGGGCGTTGCCCGGCTTACGCATGGATCCGGCTTGATTCGGATGACCGCCCCATTGCGCGCCAGCCAATGGCCAAAGGGCGCCCCGGAGGACGGGGACTACTGCAATTTTGGTACGGCGGGCATGGTGTTTGACCTGGAGCGGGAGGATTGGCGGGGGTTTAACCGCTTGCGGTTTTGGGTGCGGCCCCAAATCCACGGTGGGCGGATCCTGCACCTAAACGTGTCTATTGTTAACCAGGGGGCAGAGCCTGTACCCGACCCCTACTTCCGGGAGGGGGCCACGGTCTTTGACTTGGAGAACGGCGGTTGGCAGGCGTGTATATGGGAGTTTGCGGCCATGCCCAGGGACGCGGTTACGGGGCTGCGTTTCTATGTGTTTTGCAGCGGCCATGACGTTTCCGCGGGGGAAAGCCTCTGCTACGAGTTTAAAGACATCTGCCTGGAACAGGTGGAGGCCCCGGAGCATGAATGGGGCTGGGAAAATCCCAACCCGGGCATCCGGCTTTCCAGCGCCGGGTATTTCCCCGGCGGTAAAAAGACGGCCGTTACCGCCGGGGCAGGGGAGCGGTTCCGGCTGGTGGAGGCGGACAGCGGCCGGGAGGTTTTCTCCGGGCCGGTGGAGTGGGTGGAGAACCCGCGCGGCTGTTTTGAGGTGCTGGACTTCTCTGCCTTTACCGCGCCCGGACGCTATATGCTGCAAAGCGGGGGCTTAGAAAGCCCGGCCTTTGCAATCAGCGGCACGCTCCGGGAGGAGGCCCTTTGGAAGGCGGTCAACTTCTTTTACTGCCAGCGCTGCGGGTTCCCGGTGCCGGGGAAACACAGTACCTGCCACCAGGACATCCTGGCCCGCCACAACGGCGTGGCGGTGAGTTATGCAGGCGGCTGGCACGACGCAGGGGACCAGTCCCAGCAGTCGGCCCAGACCGGGGAGATTGTGCAGGCCCTGTTTGAGAACGCCAACCGGGTGGAGAAGGGCAGTATGCTCTACCTCCGGCTGATGGAAGAGGCCCAATGGGGGCTGGATTTTATCCTGCGCACCCGGTTTGGGGACGGTTTTAGGGCCACCAGCGCCGGGGCGACCAGGGTGACGGACGGCCTGATGGGGAACTTTGACGATGTGGAGGCCAGGGTACATGACCACGCCTTTGAAAACTTCCTGCTTGCCGGTGTGGAGGCCTATGCGGCCGGGGCCCTGCAAGGCTATGACAAGGGCCTTGCAGTATGCGCCTTGAAAGCCGCCAGGGAGGACTTTGGGTTTGCGGAGAAGAAATTCGCCCTGGCCGGCGTAGACCCGGCCCATATGTATGAACATACCTATAACAGCGGGCTGTCCCAGTATTATGCGGTAATGGTTTGGGCAGCGAGCTGCCTGTTTGAAGTGACTGAAGAGGACGGCTATGCCAAGACGGCCCGGCAATACGCCGGTAAGCTGCTCGCCTGCCAGGAGCAGGGGCAGGCGGGGATAGGGTTGACCGGCTTTTTCTACCGGGACGAGAGCCACCAAACCATCGTACACTTTAACCATCAGGCGCGGGAACATCAATTTATGCAGGCATTGGAGGCAATATGCCGTACCCAGCCGACGGCAGAGGAGCGACCCCTTTGGGAAGCTGCCATGGAACGATACGGGGGGTATCTCAAGGCCATTGCGGGAAACACCGCGCCCTACGGGATGTTGCCGGCCGGGGTACATAAGCGGGACGAATGGCAGGATCGGGAACTCTTCCCGTACCTGCACGTGACGTGCGATTATGACCGGGAGCGGGAAAACTACCGGGAGCAGTTGGCGGCGGGTACGCCTGTGGGGGAAGGCTATGTGCTGCGGAACTTCCCTGTGTGGTTTTCCTTCCGGGGGAACGGGGCCGTGTTGCTTTCTATGGGCAAAGCGGCGGGGATTGTGGGGAGATACTGCAAAGACCCGGACCTGACCCAGATGGCGAAGGAGCAGCTTTACTGGATGTGGGGCAAGAACCCGTTTGGCCAGTCGCTGGTATACGGGATGGGCAGGAATTACTGCCGGCAATATGCCGTGCTTACCGGGGAAAGCGTGGGTGAAGTGCCGGTGGGTGTGGAAACCCTGGGCAACGGGGACTTACCCTATTGGCCGCAAAACAACAACGCTGCCTTCCGGGAGGTATGGGTGGGGGCTGCCTGCCGGTACTTGCAGGTATGCGCGGAACTACATGAGGAGGATGGGGGATGAACCGGTTGGAATATCAGGAACTACGGGGGGCGCCGGCCGGGAAACGCCAATGCCCGGCGGGCGTTTGGAAAGTTTACCAGGCCGTGGCCCGAAGGCATGGGGGCGGCGGTTTCGAGGGAGGATTAGACAGTGACTTGTGAAACGACCTATATCGGTGTGGATTTGGGCGGCACCAGCTTGAAATTGGCAGAAGTGGACCGGGCAGGGAAATTGCTCCGCCAGTGCTGCTGCCCTTCCGGGAGGCTGGGCCATCAGGAGGCGTGGGCAAGTATTTCCCGTGCGTTGGACCGGTTCCTGCCGGGGGCGTACGGCACGCCTGCGGCCATTGGGCTGGGGCTGGTGGGCCGGGTGGACGGGGAGCGGGGGCTGTGGTTGGAGATCGACCACGACCGGCCCGGCGAGCTTGCGCTACGGAGCATATTGGAGAGCAAATACGGCCTGCCCTGCTTTATGGACAATGACGTGCGCAGCGCTGCCAGGGCGGAGTGGCTGTTCGGCAAGGGGAGGGGGCTGGAAAACTGGGTGTATATCAATGTGGGGACCGGGATTGCCGCGGCAACCTGATAACCGGGGGGCACTGTAACGCCGGGGAGGTAGGGCACTCTGCGTCAGGGATAGGGTTCCATGCCCCCTGTGCCTGCGGGCGCCCGGACTGTGTGGAACCAGTGGCCTCCGGCCTGGGCTTTGACACCAGAGCCCGGATTCTGGCAGCGGATTACCCCGGCACCTGCCTGCCTATCCCGGCGGGAGGGCGGGTCAGCCCGGAGGCGGTGTTCTCCCTGTACGGCAGCGACCCGCTTTGCCGGAGATTGGCAGATAACGCGGCCCAGGCGCTGGCGAACCTTATCATGAACCTGGTACGGTTCTGCGACCCGGAGGCGGTTATTTTGGGGGGCGGGGTGATGACGGGCGGTTTCCTATATGAAAAAATGTTGGAAAGGCTGTACCCCTACACGGTGCGGTATGTGACCGGGGGCGTGGTGCTGACAGGGCTTACCCCCCAAACGGTGGGCCTGCTGGGCGCCTGTGCCAACGGGATTTGTGGAATGGAGGAGAAACGATGAAGATCATTATTTCGAAAAACGAGCGGGCATTTGATGTGATGGCCGCCTGGGAGATCATTGGGCAGATCATGAAAAAGCCGGATTCAGTTATTGGACTTTCCACCGGGCAGACCACCAAAAATATGCACGGGATTGTCAGCGACATATACCGCCAGTACCCCTTTGATACCAGCGGCGTGACCCTGTTCAATGTGGATGAACTGACCAACCTTCCCCGGTCTTACGCAGGCTGCTGCTATACCATGATTTGGGAGCAGATTGCCGGCCCTTTGGGCATCCCGGCGGAGCGGTTTATCATGCCCAACACCATGGCGGCGGATTACCCGGCGGAGTGCCGGGCTTTTCAGGCGGCCCTGGAGAGCCGGGGCGGGATCGACCTGCAAATGCTGGGGCTGGGCTATAACGGCCATATCGGCATCAACCAGCCCGGCACGCCCTTTGCCAGTGAAACCTGGGTATCCCCCATGGACCCGGTGTTTGAGGCGCGGGTGCGCCGGGAAACAGGGGTGGGGCCGGCGCATACATTGGGGGGACTGACTTTGGGCATCCGCACCATTATGCACGCCAGAAAGATCATGCTGGTGGCAAAGGGCGCGCATAAGGCGGAAATGGTGCGGCAAATGCTGCGGGGGCCGGTGACGGAGGATATCCCGGCGTCGGTTTTGCAACTGCACCCTAATTGCACCTTTTTGCTGGACGCGGATGCAGCCGAATATGTGAAAGATATGGCGTGAGGATAAAATATGCTGAAAATCGGTTTTGCGGACTTTTATCTCGACAACTGGCACGCCAACCATTATCCTCAGTTCTTAAGGGAGGCGGCCGCCCGGTGGGGGCACGACGTGCAAATCACCCAGGCCTTTGGCATATGGGACCGGCCCCCGGCAGGCGGCGTTGACACGGGCCGGTGGTGCCGGGAGAGGAACATTGCCCCTGCCGGGAGCATGGAGGAACTGGTTGACAGGGTGGATGCCGTGATGGTTATTGCGGCGGATGATTCCGCCAGGCATGAACAGGTGGCGGAACTGCCCCTGAAAAGCGGCAAGCCGGTGTTTGTGGATAAGACCTTTGCCCACAATTTGGAGGCGGGGAAACGGATGTTCGCGCTGGCGGAGGAGCACAAAACGCCAGTATTCTCCTCCTCTGCCCAGCGGTATTGCCAGGATATCCTGGACTGGCAGAAGGAGCACCCAAGTTGGCGCAGCCAGGTTGGACGGCCCCGGTTTGTTTCTACCGTGGGGCCGCACTCCCTAGACCATTACGCGGTGCACCAGTTGGAGCCCATTGTGGCGCTGATGGGCGTTGGCGTAAAGCGGTTGAAGGCGTTTGCGGTGGGGAGCCAGGTGACGCAACTGATCCTTGACTATGGGGACGGGAGATTGGCAAGCTTTACGCAGAGCCCGCAGCCTTACGCGGAGTTCAACTTTATGGTTTCTGACGGAGAAACAGGGAAACGGCTGGTGAGCGATGACGGGAACTTCTACCACAATCTGATGAAGGCCATTCTGGATTTCTTTGTACATGGGATATGCCCGGTGGCAAAGGAAGAAACCCTGGAGATTCTGGCAATGATTGATACGGCCCGGAAAGCCAGGCGGCAGCCGGACGTCTGGTTCCCCGTTACCTATTGAGGGGCGGTTGGAGAAACGGCATGGGTGGGGGAATGCCGTCTTTATTATGCCGGACGGGGCTTAAGCGATAGCGCCCCTTGTTTACTGACGGGAACCCAAGCCGCGATCATCTGGTCATAGCCCTTCCCGACGGAGGCATAGTCTGCCAGCCGCAGTTGGCGGCCGTTTTGCAGCGCGATGGTAAAGGCCTGCTGGGCCTCAAAAGGCACCTCCGTAAGGGGGAGAGGCTGGGGGTCAAGGGGGGTGCTGAGGTCTAAGGGGGCGGACAGGCTGTTCTGGGGGAACTCCGCAGAAACTGCCAGCACCACCGGCCCACGGACAAACGCCAGGGAGGGCGGGAGTTTGCCGCTGCCCTCCCCCAACTGCCAGGAGCAGGCAGCCTCCACAGCCATGGGGAGGCGCAGGCAGATCCTGTCCCCGCTATGCCAGAGCCGTTCCAGCCGCAGCCAACCAGAGGCGGCTGGGACGGCTTTCCCGTTTACCTGGGCCTTGGGGGCAGCGCACCAGTTGGGGACGCGCAAAGCCAATTCAAATGGTTCCGGTTCATCCAGGGACAAATCCAGGGTTATGGACTCGCCCACAGGATAGGTTGTATCCATGCGAATGCCCAGCCGGTTGCCCTGGGGCGTGGAGAGGCACAGGGCGCCGGGGAAGTACAGGTTTACCGCCACACCTTGCCGGCTGTGGAAAGCGCTTGACTGGGCCGCGGCGCCCAGACCGGCCGCGCCGATGGCCGCGCAGCAGCCGTAAATGGTGTTGTCTGCTATAACCATGCGCCCGCCTACCGCCTGCCCACGGAAATCTGCCCGCAGGGGGCTGTAGCTGTCAAAGGGTAGCCAGCCGTGGGGAGAGAGGGGGTCATGGGAAACCTTACGGGTGTTGACGGCGCCCAGAAGGGCGTTATACAAAGAGCGCTCCATGGCATCGCCAAAAACAGGGTCGCCGGTAAAGCAGAGCACTTGGCCGCAGAGTTTCATCCAGGTTACTGTGACACAGGTTTCCTGCATAATGCCGGTGTAATGGGGGTCGGCCTGGCCCAGCCGGGCGTGGTCGAAGAGTTCGTGGGTGCACCCGGCGCTGCCGATGATGGTGATATCGGAGGCCAGCACCTGCCGGGTAAAGTTCACCACAGCCCGGCCCCACTTTTGCTCTCCGCTGGCCCGGACATATTCCAGTAGGCCCTCAAAACAGGACATCATCTCGTATGCTTTGGTAACCGGGTACTGCCAGGGGGCCAGCTTGTCTTCCAGGGCCAGTTCAAAGATATTGGCCGACTGTATGCCGCCAAGGCCCACGATGTAGCGCGCAAAGGCAAGATACTTTTCCTCGCCGGTCATGTTGTACAGCCTGACAACCGGTTCCAACAGCGAGGAGGAGTTGAGCCCTTCCCAGTGGCAACTGGCCTGGCGCAGGTCGGCCTTGCCCTGGCCGAAACGGGCCATGATGCAGTCTGCCTGGGCCTTGAGCGAGGCCAGCAGGGCAGCCTTCAGGCTGTCATCCCCGCAGATATCGTAAAAATACTCCATGCCCAGCAACACATACTTCCTGCCCCAAATATCCCAGCCCTGGAACTGGGCCTCCCGGCTGTAGGTAGAGAGCCTGCCGTCAGGCCCGGCGTTTTGGAGCATGGCCCGGACGGTGGTTTCCAACTGGCGGTACAGTTCCGGATCCTGGGTATAGGCCCAGACCATGCTTCCGCCCCGCATGAGTTTTCCCCAATACTCGCAGCGCCAACCCAGGTCCTGATCGTCGGCAGGGCGGGTGAACTGCTCGGCGAAACGGGCCCAGAGGGCGGCATCCAGCAGTTGGTGCTGTTGGATAAAGCGGACGGCCCGGTGAAAAGGGCCGGTGTAGGCAAAAGCGCCGGGGCCTGGGATGAAGAGCGCATCGGTAGACAGGCGGGGGGAGTAGGCGGAATATCCTGCTGTTAGGCGGTGGTAGTTTGACATGGGAAATTCTCCTTTTTGATGAAAAATAGTCTGGGGAGGACAGGGCCAAGGGGGTTGGGGGGATGGGCCAAAAGCCTTTTGTGGGCGCTTTATGAGGGGATTTGGGAGCCGCCCGCAATGGGGGTATGTGGCACGGCCGGTGAAGGGCCGGGTGACAGCGGATATTCGTCCCCCGCCTTGTGCCGGATGGCTTTTCTGTAGGCCGTGGGCGTCATCTGATACTTCCCGCGGAAGGCCCGGCTAAAATAGGCATGGTTGTGAAATCCGCAGTTCTCGGCGATATCGATGACTTTATAACTGGTTTCTGCCAACTGTTTTGCCGCCAACTCCAGACGGTAGCCGATCAGGTAGGCGTGGAAACTCTGCCCGGTAACGTCCTTGAACAGCTTCATAAAATAACTCTCTGAGAAACCGCAGCGGGCGGCTGCCTCCCGAACCGTACTTACCCGGTCATAGTGGCTTTGCACATAGTAGAAGGCGTTTTTCAAGCGGCTATAGGCGAGGCGGTTGCGATCTGCCTCTTCGGCGGAGGTACTGTGCCGGGTCATGGCGTAAAGGATCCGGAACAGGCCCGACTTGACCATCAACGCATAGGCGGAGCAGCTTTCTTCCCGATGGGCGATCAGGGCCAGGATACAGGGCGTTACGGCCCGGTTGAAAGCGGAGCCTGCCGGATGGAAACATTCCATCGCCCGCCGGCCATTGACAAAAGGGAGGACATATTTCTCATAGCAGGGGTCGCCCCCGGCACCCTGGAAAAGGGAGGGGGCAAAGAGGAGGTTGAAATAGTCCCCCTTTGCGGGGCCGGCCTGTTCGATGGAATGGACTGCATGGGGCAGGATGACCAGCAGGTCCCCGGCACGGAGCGTATAGGGCTGCCCCCATATGCTGGCCCGGAGGTTTCCGCAGTTGCAGTAGATCAGCTCAAAACTCTCGTGCCAATGCAGGGGAAAGGCGGAGAGCCAGTCCGGGATGCGGCCGTGGTAGACGCTGTAAGGGAAGGCGGGGCTACCATGTATCTTGGTTTCATGCAGGTCTGTTTGATCCATAGGCATCCCCCTAAAATAGGATTGTGTTAAAAATGTAGGAAGATATTGCAAGAATTCTACCATAGAAGAGCGTATAATGCAAGGGAATCTGTATTTTGATCTACAGGATCGGGATACACGGAACTTACATATGGAGGAGCGGCAATATGGAACTTGCGGCAATCAGGCACTTTGCGGACAAAACTTACTGCTACGCCCTGGAAAAGGGGCGCTTTCTCATCCGGCTGGAAACCAAACGGGGCGATATGGCCAGGGTACGCCTGCATACCCAGGAGAAATATCTTCCGGCCGGCCTTACCCGGCAGGTGCAGGACATGGAATTGGCCTGCGCGGACCGGTACCGGGACTATTACGAGGCGGTGGTCACCATCGACATGGTATGCCTCCGGTACTTTTTTGAAATGGAGGACGCCACCGGCCGGGTGCTGTACTATGGGGATCATGGATTTTATGAACAGTGCATCCAGGACGTGGGGCAGATGTTTGACTGCCCCCAGACACTTCGGGAGGAAGAGCGGTTCCTTTTGCCGGGCTGGGCAAGGAATAAGGTGATCTACCAGATTTTCCCCTCCCGGTTTGCCACAGACAAGGAAGTGCCCGAAGAGGTTTGGTACCAGGCGCCTATTGGCCATGCCGCCAATCTACAGGGTTCTTTGCGGGGCATTATAGATAGGCTGGACTATCTGTGTGAGCTGGGGGTGGGCATCTTATATATGACGCCGGTGTTCCGTTCCCGGTCCAGCCACAAATACGATATTGACGACTATTATGCCATTGACCCGTCTTTCGGCGATAAGGAGGATCTTAAGGAACTGGTTAGCAAAGCCCATAGCAGGGGGATGTACGTGATTTTGGACGGTGTATTTAACCATACTTCGGTCAACTTTTTCGCCTTTCGGGACTTAAAGGAGAAGGGGGAACAGTCTAAATACCGGGACTGGTACTATGTAAACAGTTTTCCCCTTACTGCCAAACGGGGGGAAAAGCCCAGCTATAAAACCTTTAGCTATGCGGGCGGGATGCCGAAACTGAACCTGCAAAACCGGGAGGCGGCGGATTTCGTCATTGATGTGGCTACGTATTGGATCAAAGCCTGCGATATTGACGGCTGGAGGCTGGACGTGGCGGATGAGATCAACCACGCTTTTTGGAAACGTTTCCGCCGGGCGGTAAAGGCAGTGAAACCGGAGGCACTGATTGTGGGGGAAATATGGCACTATGCAGGGGACTTCCTGGAGGGGGACGAGTGGGACAGCGTTATGAATTACCCGTTCTATTACGGGGTACAGGGCCTGGTTGCGGATGGGAGCCGGAACGCGTCGGCATTTCTGGGGGATTTGGGGTTCCTTCGGGGAAACCTGCACCGGGAACTGGAAGGGTACCTGTGGAACTTTATCGACACCCATGATACGGCCCGGTTCCGGCACACTGCGGGGAATGACCGTGGGAAACAGCGGCTGGCGGCAGCGATCCAACTCCTTTTGCCCGGAATGCCCATGATCTACTATGGGGATGAGGTGGGAATGGACGGGGGCGCCGACCCGGACTGCCGCCGGGGGATGCTGTGGGACAAGGCCCGGCAGGACCGGCATATACTGGCCTGGTACCGGAAACTCATCCGGCTGCGGCAGCAGGAACCTACCCTGACAGAGGGAAAGCTTGTGCGGCAGCACGCGGAGGACAGGAAAGGGCTGTTGGTTATAGAACGGCGGCTGGGCGGGCGGTGCGCTACCCTGGTTTTCCATGCCCAGGAGGGAAACGTCCCCCTGCCAGCGCTACGGGGGCGGCTGGACCAGATTACCGGGCAGGCGTTTTCGGGCAACTTGGGGGACTATGAGGTGGCCGTGTTTGTGGAAGGGGAGGCGGAAATATAGAGGATCCGCCTGGCCGCTGAAAAAACGGTTTCTGGGTGGAAATGGCACGGGGTTTTATAGGGTGGCTTAGTAAATTGCAAAACAGTAAACCAATGATCGATTGTCCTTGGGCTGTGTTTATGGTATCCTGAGAAAAACTTTAAGGGGAGAAAGCATATATGAACATGGCAAAAACAGGACGCTTAATCACCCAACTGCGGCTGGGCTTAGGGCTGACCCAAGCCCAGTTGGCGCAGCGGCTGGATGTTACCGACAAGGCTGTGTCGAAATGGGAGCGGGGAGTTTCCCATAGTTAAAGATACCACACCAAATATGATGAACCCACGCTTATACACTACCAGCTATAATAAACCGCAAGGACAGCAATTTGATGATACTGCTGTCCTTTCTTTTATAAAATTGCAGTACACATAAAAAAGCTGTAAAATGATAAATATATTTGTCCTTGTAACAATTCTCGGACATTTGCCTGTTATACTATCTGCAAAAAGCAAAGGAAGTGAGGATATGAAGCAGATTTTAATTGTCGAGGACGACAGTTTTTTGAATAAGATGTTAGCCTATAACCTGACCGCAGACGGCTACGGCGTGACTTCTACTCTAAATGCCAGAACCGCAGCCGACGCCATCCGCCAGCGGGAATTTGATTTAGTGCTGTTGGACATTAACCTGCCAGATGGGAACGGTTTTGAGCTGTGCAAGCTGATAAAGCCCCAGCACCCGGACACCATCGTAATATTCCTGACCGCCAACGATCAGGAGAGCGGCCAGATACGGGGCTATGAGGTGGGCGCGGTGGACTACATCACAAAGCCCTTTGTGATCGGGGCCTTGCAGCGAAAAATCAAAGCCATGTTCGCTATGCTGGAACACCACAAACCGGCCAAGGACATTTACGACGACGGGCGGCTGTTTCTGGACTTCTCGGAGCAGACGGCGTCCCTAAACGGCAAGCCCCTGACCCTATCCCCGATGGAGTATAAAATGCTGAACCTGTTCCGCAAAAATCCCCGGCAAGTGCTGACCCGTGGGCAGCTTTTGGAAAAGCTGTGGGATATAGACGAGAGGTTTGTGGACGAACACACCCTGACAACCTCCATCAGCCGGATTCGCAGCAAGATCGAATCCGACGGCGGTGCGCCCTACATCAAGACCGTTTACGGCATGGGCTATCAATGGACGGGAGGCGAGGCAAAATGAAGGTTAAGAACCTCTCGGTAAAGCGGCTGTTTGGCCGGGTGGCAATGGGGCTTGTCCTCTCCATGCCCGGAATCACCATAGCCCTGTTTCTTGTGACAAAACAGATTGCGGTGCTGCTGACGGGCGGGGCGCTGCTGTTGTGCGCCCTTGTGGGGATTTTTGTACTGACGCAGGCGTTTGGAAAGCGGCTGTCGCAGTTTACCGCTGACCTGTGCCAGACTTTAGACCACATGATCGCCGGGAATGAAGCGCCCCAGCGCCCGGAGGACAGCGAAACCCAGCTTGCCAGAATCGGACACCGGCTGGCAAGGCTTTACCAGATCATGCAGGAGAACCGCCGCCGGGTGGACGAGGAACGGCAGGAGTTACAGACCCTTGTATCGGATATTTCCCATCAGGTGAAAACGCCGGTAAGCAATCTGAAAATGGCGACGGACACCCTGCTGGAAAAGCCTATGACCGAGGCAGAGCGCACCGACTTTATCCGGGGAATCCGCAGCCAGACGGATAAACTGGACTTTCTCTTTCAGGCCCTTGTGAAAACCTCCCGGCTGGAAACGGGCGTGATCCAGTTGGATAAGAAATCGGGCCGCCTCTTTGATACCGTGGCGCAGGCCATGAGTGGGATCGTGTATGCAGCGGAGAAAAAGGAAATCGCCGTGTCCGTGGACTGCCCGGAGGATTTGACCGTTTCCCATGACAGCAAGTGGACATCCGAAGCCCTCTTTAACCTGCTGGACAATGCAGTGAAGTACACCCCGGCAGGCGGGAAAATCACGGTGTCTGTGGTGCTGTGGGAAATGTATGTGGAGATCAAAGTGACCGACACCGGCAAGGGCATTTCCGAAAGCAATCAGGCCGCCATCTTCCGGCGCTTTTATCGTGAGGAAGAAGTACACGAACAGCAGGGCGTGGGCATTGGCCTGTATCTGGCCCGCGAGATCGTAACGCGGCAGGGCGGCTATATCAAAGTGTTTTCGGAGCCGGGCAAGGGTTCGGAATTTTCCATTATGCTGCCTACAAAATAGAACGCGGCGGACGGCCATTTCCGGCTGCCCGCCGTAAATTTTTTTGAAATGTCCGAGCATTGTAACATTTCACCCCGATTTTCAATGAAATTTTTTGGCCGCTGTAACATTTCGCGGACATTTGGGTTTTACAATGACCTTATCAACAGGCAGAAAGCCTTGAAAGGAGTTTTGAGTATGAGCGTTTTGCAGACGATTGATCTGAAAAAGTATTACGGCACAGAGCCGAACATCACCCGCGCCCTTGACGGCGTGAACTTCTCCGTGGAGGACGGCGAGTTTGTGGCTGTTGTGGGAACCTCCGGCAGCGGCAAGTCCACCCTGCTTCACATGATGGGCGGGTTAGACACTCCCACCAGCGGAACCGTGATCGTCCGGGGCGAAGAACTGGCAAAGAAGAACGACGAACAGCTCACCATCTTCCGCCGCCGCAACATCGGCTTTATCTTCCAGAATTATAACCTTGTTCCCATCCTGAATGTGTATGAGAACATCGTCCTGCCGGTGGAGCTGGACGGGGACACGGTGGATCAGAAGTTTTTGGACGAGATCGTTCACCTGCTGGGACTGGAAGATAAACTGAAAAATATGCCGAACAATCTTTCCGGCGGCCAGCAACAGCGTGTGGCTATCGCCCGCGCCTTGATTACCAAACCGGCTATTGTGCTGGCCGACGAACCAACCGGCAACCTTGACAGCAAGACCAGCGCCGAGGTGCTGGGACTTATCAAGCGTACCAGTGCGGAGTTCCGGCAAACTGTTGTGATGATTACCCACAATGACGACATAGCCCGTCTTGCAGATCGGATTGTCCGCATTGAGGACGGCAAGATTGTGGAATAAGGAGGTGGCAAGCTATGACATGGCCTTTTGAAAATGATACCAGCGCCATTACAAAGAAGCTGGCAAAGGAGAGTTTGAAAAGCGAGAAGCGCCGGAATTTTATGATAATAATTGCTATTTCACTGGCAGCGTTTTTGATGTCAATGTGTGGAACATTATTTTTTGCTTTTCAGGAATCTCAAAATAATATGGCCACTTTTCAAGCCAGCTATGATAATCTGACAGAGGATAAAATTGAAAAACTTCGTCATCAACCAGAAATCGAAATGGTAGCGTCGCTTTACAATCTGGGAGAAATAAAAATGCCAGAGGGATATTCATTGTATTTGGCATATATGGATGATGCGGCATGCTATATTGCCCGAAATCAATTTACACTAAAAGATGGGACTATGCCATCTAAAGAAAATGAAATTGCAGTTGACCGTGAAATGGTGAACAAATATTTTTCTAATACTGCAATCGGAGATAAAATTTCTTTTCAAATAAACGGAAAATCACAAGATTTTGTGATTTCTGGGATTACGGAAAGCTCGACTGAATCACAGGGCAATTACTCGTGCTATATATCAAAATCGTTTGTAGAAAATAGCTCTAATTATAATCCTGCAAAATACCAAAGCTATGTTTGTTTTGCTGATGCAGATTCAACATCAAAAGAAATTCTAAAAGAAAGAATTGCTTCTATTGGAAAAGAAATTGGTGCTGATTATAGCTTAAGTTTTCTCTTTTTTAGAGAGAATATGGGATTGTCATTTGAAAATATACTAACTTTTGTAAGTTTGTCCGTGTTGGTATTATTTGCAGGTATAACGGTAATCCAAAGTATTTTCAGAATTTCTATCAATGAAAAAATAAGAAATTTCGGACAGTTACGCACTTTAGGTACAACTGCATTACAGATAAAGAAAATGATAAACTATGAAAGTAGATATTTATCATGGCTTGGAATCCCTCCGGGTATTGTTTTGGGTGCGATTGTCGGAACTGTTTTGGGAAGTAATGAATTTTCCAGCGGATTTTCTCCTATCAATATTCCTTTTGTAATGATAGGTGTTTCCATCATTTGCACTCTTATGGTGAAATTATCTGTTCGCAAGCCGCTTAAAATTGCGGCAACTACTTCCCCTATTGAGGCAGTACGATATATAGCTTATCGAAATGCTCCGATGCAATCTCGAAAACATAATAAGAAAATTTCACCTTACTCTTTAGCTCTATTAAATCTTGGACGCGATAAGAAAAAGACAGCCAGTACATTGCTTTCCTTGATATTTGGAGGATTACTCTTATTTATATCTGCATCCGCAGCAGTTAGTAATACGCCAGAGCAATTTGTCCGTGAAAAGTTTTTTGTAAACGGCGGAAGCTTCCGTATATATCTTTCTGAAGAATCAGTTGGAAAAAACGAAACAAATAATCCGCTAAATGAATCTTTGAAAGAAGAACTTTTGAATACTAAAGGAATCCAAAAGATTATACCACTTAGAGATTCGGTAGGAATGTGTCATTATTCTATCAATGGAAATGCTACTGAGGGAATGTGTGATATAATTTCGGTTCAAAGTACAGAAGGTAATTTTAGCTTTGTTGAACAACATTTGATAGATGGACAAATGCCTAAGAACCAGTTTGAAGTTTTATTGACAGATGGATATATGGAACTGGGGATTACAAAAGGGACACCTATAAAGATTACAAATAGTGGAGAGGAAATAGAATGTATTGTTTCCGGTTTCTTTGATAAGAGCTTTGTCGGAACCGAAAACGGTACAGATGCTATTGATCCAGCGAATCTTATAATTACACAAGAACTTGCACAACAACTATTCACAAACACAGAAAATTTTGCTTACTCATGGGAGATCATAACTGATAAAACTTATAATGATGAAATAGAATCAGCCATTCAGCAGAAAATTACCTCTAAAGAAAAGGGGCTTTCTATTTGCAGCTATAATGATGTTGTAGAGTACATGGAATCTTCTATGAACTTATTGTTTGGAAGTTTGCAAATGCTGTCATTACTAATTTTGCTGTTTGGAATAATCAATCTAATCAATATGACGCTCTCTAACCATCAAGCGCGTAAACAGGAAATCAGTACATTACGCTCTGTTGGATTAAGCCTAAAACAATTATATCGTTCTCTCATAACAGAGGGATTGCTATATGTACTTGTTTCATTTGGAATCGTTCTTTTGGTTGGTATTCCCATAGCTATTCCTGTGAGCAAAGCTGTTGGTATTCTATTCGGTATGCCAAATCTCTCATATCAATTTCCAACAATGCAGATAGGTGGATATCTACTAATATTGATTCTTTTACAGTTGATTCTTTCTGTATGGGAAATACGGGATTTGAAAAAGCGTTCATTAACAGAACAAATGCGGGCAATGGAATGACCTTTTGAGATCGGCGGGGCGGCGTATGCTGCCCCGCTTTTTCCGCCATTTCTCAAAAAGATTTTTGAAATGTCCGAGCGTTGTAACAATTCAGCCTGTTTTTCTGTCGAAATCAAAGGCACCTCGGACATTTATAGTTCTTCCAAAAGTTTGATGATAATATTACCATTCATGGAAGAAGCAATCTGTTATTGCAATAATGCGAAATTGACGATAGAAAGTTTTTCATATCTCGGTCAGCTCAACAATTACATTACTCTGCTGATACAGCCAGTCCGCAAATTCTTTCGGGCTGGCTGTTCCTGTTTTTACAGCCTTTTTTCTCTGTAAGGCTTCTTTCTTAAAGTCGGAAAAGGCAGCCTGTATTTTTTCCAGACAGTCAGCCGGAAAGCCTGCGGTATTTTTTACCCGGTTTATTTTGTTGCGCCAGTTCTGGCATTCATTTTTATAAAGCAGGTCATAGTTATTTTCTCTTGCCCTCTCGTCAAATTCCCGCTTGTTTTGAAGCGCCTGTGCTTTGCGGCACTTGTCGCTGCACAGCTCATACCGCTGGCTCTTTGCCAGAAAATATTTCCCGCAGACCTTGCACTGCCGGAAGCAAAGCCCCCAGTCATTCAGCCTGTTCAGATAATAGGTAATCAACGGGTAGAGGGACGCATAGGCAGACACACATTCTTCTGTGCGACGGTTGTCCGGGAACCAGAGGTCAAGCCGGGTATCTTCTGATGGTGCGCCTTTGAAATAAAGGCTGCCAGCTTGAAAATGTTTCGGTTTTCCTGTCTCCCTGTCAAAGCTCATGGCTTCGTTATGGAATACCCCGGTCAGGCTGCTCATTTTATCCATGAAGCGGTCACAGGCAGCGTTACGGTCACGGGGTTCTCTGGAAAGCAGATAGCTGTTCCAGATACGGAACGCCACATACATTTTCAGAGGGTCATTGCTAAGATATTTTCCCCAGAGAAATTCGCTTGCCGCCTGCTCCAGCTCCGGCTGTTTCCATCGGTTGGAGTGGAGGGCTTGCCGCAGTGGAGAAAGCCCGTATAAGTTCCAATCTCTGTCCGTGTCACGCTCAAAGTTTATCAAAAAAGTTCCCAGCGGGCGTGTCATATCACAAAGCACCTCTGTGTTTTGGCTCCCGTTCAGCCGGAAGCGGATCTGCTGTTCTTCCCCAATCAAAATCCGCTCTTTCATTTTCTTCCTGTCCAGCGTCAGGACAAACAAAATCCTCTCAAAACATGGCTCATGTCGTATAAACTGATTCTCCATCCCTATCCCCTGCCTTTGTTTATGGTAATTATATAATTCAGTTATATCCGTTACACTCATGGTATCGCAGAATCATTGTTTTGTCAAGGATAGTACGCTATGATGATTGCAGTTGGTAATTTCGTACCGCACAGTACCTTGACAAGTGAATGACCGTCCAAAAGGGATATGACCGGCAGGAGAAGTGACGCATCCGGCGCACCAATGCAGGGAAACACCGCAGGAATGGGGCAGGAAAACGGCTTTTGGGGAAAACGGCAACAGGAAGCATTTTAACCTATTTGATTTATGGGAGGAACAGAATGAACGATAAAAAGAGATTGAACAGCTACGAGGATTTACCGCTGGTTCTGGATGTGGCGGACATTCAGCAGATTATGGGAATTTCAAGAGCGAGCGCCTATGAGCTGGTACACACACCCGGCTTTCCAGCGTTCCGCAGGGGCAGACTTATCAAGGTCAGCAAAATTGCTTTCTTTGAATGGATGGCAAAAGGCTCCGAAACCGTACCGAGAAGCGACAAATAAGCGTGAGTTATCATTAAGAAACAGAGGGAGAAATTTGAAACATCCCACGATGCGGAGTTACGGCTGTTTTATGCCGCCCGCCGTATTCTGAAAGAAAAACTGGACGGAAAACCCATTGCCCTGAAAGCATGGAAACAGGAATATGCACAGTTAAAAACAGAGTATGCCGAACTGTCTCCGCAGCACAAGCCACTCCGGGAGGAAGTCATACGGCTGCGGCAGGTGCAGAACGCCGTAGATACCGCACTGCGCCGGAGGGAGCAGCCACAGGAAGTACAGAGAAAGAAACATGAGATGGAGCTATGATATAACCGGCAGCTTTACCGCTGCCGGTATTTTTATGGAGGGAGCATTTGAATGTATTTGAAGCGGTGAAACAGTCTGTTACCACCCGGCAGGCTGCTTCATTCTATGGAATCCGGGTGGGGAGAAACGGCATGGTCTGCTGTCCATTCCACAATGACCGCACGCCCAGCATGAAAGTGGACAGCCGCTTTTACTGCTTCGGCTGCGGGGCTTCCGGGGATGTGATCGACTTTGCCGCTTTGCTGCATGGATTGGGGAAACGGGAAGCTGCGGTCAGGCTTGCGAAGGACTTCGGCGTTTCCTATGAGAAACCCGGCAATGCACCGCCAGATAGGAAGCGTCACAACAGGTCACAGCCCCGACAAAAATCAGCGGAGCAGAGATTTCAGGAAACGGAACGGTATTGTTTCCGGGTGCTATGCGATTATCTGCGCCTGCTGGAGCATTGGAAAACAGCATACGCCCCACAGCCGCAGGATGCCATCTGGCATCCTCTTTTTGTGGAAGCGTTGCAGAGGATAAGCTACACAGAATACCTTTTGGATATTTTGTTATACGGAGAAATAGAAGAAAAAGCGGCATTGATCGCCGCACAGGGAAAGGAGGTGCTGCGGCTTGAACAGCGAATTTCAGAGCTTGCCGCCGGAAACGCAGGAAGTGGTCAAAAGGACGATGGACACAATGGAACCGGCGCAAACACCGGCAGAAATCCGGGAAACATTAGAGGGGACGCAGAAAGGCGGCGTGAAGAACAGCATCCGAAACTGCCTGACGGTGTTCCAGCGTGACCCTCTGTTTCGCGGGGCGCTGCGCCTGAACCTTTTGACGGAGCAGATTGACATTGTGAAGCCGCTGGGCTGGGAGCGCACCAGTACCACGCTGACCGACATGGACATAAACTACCTGCTTTTGTATCTGGAAGAAAACTACGGGCTTACCAGCGAGAAAAAGGTGCAGAGCGCCATCAAGATTGTTGCCAATGAAAACCGCTACCATCCAGTCAGGGATTACCTGAACAGCCTGCAATGGGACGGCACAGAGCGCATCCGTTACGCCCTGCATCACTTTCTGGGAGCCGATACGGACGAATACACCTATGAAGCCTTGAAACTGTTCCTGATGGGAGCCATCCGGCGGGTATTCAGACCGGGGAGCAAGTTTGAGGTCATGCTCTGTCTGGTTGGTGGTCAGGGAGCCGGGAAATCTACCTTTTTCCGGCTGCTGGCAGGCAGGGACGAATGGTTTTCAGACGATTTGAAGAAGCTGGACGATGAAAATGTGTACCGCAAGCTGCAAGGGCATTGGATTATCGAGATGTCGGAGATGATCGCCACAGCCAACGCCAAGAGTATTGAGGAAATCAAGTCATTCTTAAGCCGCCAGAAAGAAACCTACAAAGTGCCGTATGAGACACACCCGGCAGACCGGCTGCGGCAATGTGTATTCGGAGGGACGACCAACCGGCAGGACTTTTTACCCCGTGACCGCACCGGCAACCGGCGCTTTCTCCCCGTGACGGTGTACCCGGAACGGGCGGAGGTTCACATACTGGATGATGAAGCGGCGGCGAGGGCGTATATCGAACAGATGTGGGCGGAAGCCATGACGGTTTACCGCAGTGGGAAGTATAAGCTGTCATTCAGCATAGAAATGAACCGATACCTGAACGCCCACCAGCAGGACTTCATGCAGGAGGACACACAAGCTGGCATGATCTACGCCTATTTGGAGGACTACACCGGTGACAGGGTATGCTCCAAACAGCTTTATGAGGAAGCGCTGGGGAACTTAAATTCCCCGGCAGACTGGGAGACACGGGCAATCTGCGAGATTATGAATACTGGCATTGCGGGCGGCATCATACAGGGCTGGGCAGCCTACAAAAGCCCGAAGCGGTATAAGAAATACGGTTCTCAAAAAGGCTGGGAGCGTGTCAACCAAGCCCCGCCGGAGGGGGACGGTTTTAAGGAAATCACGGAAGAAGAAGCCCGGCAAATGGAACTGCCATTCTGAAAAGCCGCCGGTTAACAGTTTGGTTGACGCTTCGGTTGACAGCCGGTTGACGGGGAAAAGCCTGATATTTGGGGCATTTCTCTCCTTTGTCAACCATGTCAACCAAGAAATCAAAGAAAAAGTAAAAAGTAATCATAGAGCGCCTATGGATTGTTTTCAAAGTCTTTTCTGCCGGTTGACACGGTTCGGTTGACATGGAGACAGTCTGCGGCTGTACACCTGCCTGACATTCCCTTGTCGGGCATATTTCATTTATGGAGGTAACTGCCTATGGCAAAAAGCAAAAACGAGAGCAATAACAAAAACAGCGGCACCCTGCTTACCGAAAAAGACGGCACCCAGTATTTTGTCATGGGGAAAGTCCGTATCAAGGTATCGGAGCATTTCGCACAGGATGGGAAGCCGCTTGACAGCCTGCTGGAAGATGTGATCCAGCACGCTGCCGCCGCTTCCTGAAAAAATACGGAATAACGACTGTCAATCAGCCCACGCTTATGATATACTTGTACCAGCGAGTATTGTATAAGCGTGGGTTGTTTCTTTTAGAAGGAGGATTTTTAACCGTGAAACAACCATACAATACAACGATTTATAACACCGCACTTTATTTGAGATTGAGCCGTGACGATGAATTGCAGGGAGAAAGCGGCAGCATCCAGACCCAAGAGAACATTTGTCAAGGATATTTTCACCGTAGTTAACAAATCTTCGCACACGACGCTATGGGCTTACTACAAAATGGGCTGACATATGAATACTGAATAAAATGCAGACAAAAAATAACCACGAACAAATTGGCTTATATAAGGGGCAGAGGACAGCATCCACAGGGTGCTGTCCTCTGATTAATATCTGAGCGTTCTTAGTTTCTGCCCTTTCTGTCGGTTATGGCAAAATTTCTTGGAACTTTAGGGAAAGAGGAATTGTTTTCCGGAGATGGGTAGTGTATAATATAATCTGTATAGGCGTAGCCTCTATGGTGTACCCATACCAAAACATGAGTTGAGCAAAAAAGGATAAGCTATAACGATTGGAAAGGGACAGCTTGTGATGAAAATATTTGACAATATCACAGATATCGTCCGGGATGACTTGAAAGAAACGATACAGCGTGGCAGCAAGGTTTCCATAGCGGCCGCTTGCTTTTCCATGTATGCATACAAAGAGTTGAAACATCAGTTGGAACAGGTAGAAGAATTCCGTTTTATCTTTACTTCCCCGACCTTCGTTCAAGAGCGGGCCGAAAAGCAAAGACGGGAGTTCTATATTCCAAGACTTAGCAGAGAAACCAGCCTATATGGTACAGAATTTGAAATCAAGCTGCGCAATGAAATGACCCAACGGGCTGTTGCCAGAGAGTGTGCTGACTGGATCAGGCGTAAAGCTATCTTTAAATCCAATGTCACTGGGGAAAACATGGGCGGATTTATGACAGTCGATTCTCCTGTGGAGCAGACCGCCTATATGCCGTTGAATGGCTTTACAACAGTGGATATCGGCTGTGAACGCGGCAATAACAGCTACAACATGGTCAACCGGATGGAGGCACCGTTCTCCACCCAGTATATGCAGCTGTTTGAAACGCTTTGGAGTGATCACGAGAAGATGCAGGATGTGACCGAAATGATTATCTCCAACATCAGTACAGCCTATAACGAGAATTCGCCGGAGTTTATCTACTTCATGACCCTATACCATGTTTTCAGCGAATTTCTGAACGATATTTCTGAGGATGTCCTGCCCAATGAGGCAACCGGATTCAAGCAGAGCAAGATCTGGAGTATGCTCTATGATTTTCAGCGGGATGCTGTTCTTGCCATTATCAACAAGCTGGAGCAGTACAACGGCTGTATCTTGGCTGACAGCGTTGGTTTGGGCAAAACTTTTACCGCCCTTGCCGTTATTAAATATTATGAAAACAGGAACAAATCCGTACTTGTCCTCTGCCCCAAAAAACTGGCAGAAAACTGGAATACCTACAAAGACAACTATGTCAATAATCCCATTGCCGCCGACCGACTGAATTATGATGTGCTGTTTCATACAGACTTGTCCCGCTCCGGCGGTACATCCAACGGGCTTGACCTTGATCGGCTGAACTGGGGCAATTATGACCTTGTTGTGATTGACGAATCCCACAATTTTCGTAATGGCGCTGGAACCCATGCCAATACGCAGGAGAACCGCTACATAAGGCTGATGGACAGAGTGATTCGTGCGGGCGTTCGGACTAAGGTGCTGATGCTGTCCGCAACGCCGGTCAATAACCGCTTTACCGACCTTAAAAACCAGCTTGCCATCGCCTATGAAGGAAATCCGGACTTCATCAATGAGGCGCTGGACACAAAAAAGCCCATTGACGAAATTTTCCGGCAAGCTCAGAAATCGTTCAATGCCTGGAGCAAACTCGACCCGGATGTGCGTACTACCGATGCCCTGCTCCGCACGTTGGACTTTGATTTCTTTGAACTGCTGGACAGTGTGACGATTGCCCGCTCCCGGCGGCACATCGAAAAGTATTACGATACGGCGGCGATTGGACAATTCCCGGAGCGGCTGAAACCGATTTCCCTGCGTCCCAGTATGACCGACCTGTCCAGTGCCATCAACTACAACCAGATATTTGAGCTGCTGACCCAGTTGAGTTTGTGTATCTATACGCCGTCAAACTACATCTTTCCAAGCAAGATTGCCAAGTATATCGACCTGACTCACAACAAGGGCAACAACCTTACTCAGCAAGGGCGTGAACAAGGTATCCGGCGGCTGATGAGCATCAATCTCTTAAAGCGGCTGGAAAGCTCTGTGTACTCCTTCAACCTGACGCTTACGCGAATCCTTGACCTGATCACTGGCACAATCAAAGCCATTGATGACTATGAAAAATACGGTCAGGCTGACATTGATATGATCGAAGCGTCCGAAGATGACTTTGATATGGAGGACGGCAGTACCGATTACTTCACTGTAGGCAAAAAGGTGAAAATCGATCTGGCTGATATGGACTATAAGACCTGGCGTGCAGAACTGCAACAGGATGCGGAAAATCTTGAACTGCTGACATTGATGATAGCCGACATTACGCCGGAACATGACCTGAAGCTCCAGAACCTTCTGCATTTACTGGACGAAAAAATGCGTACTCCCATCAACGTGGGTAACAAGAAGGTGCTGATCTTCTCGGCGTTTTCCGATACGGCGGAGTATCTGTATGACCAAGTAGCCGGATATGTCAAAGAGAAGTACGGTTTGGACACGGCGGTCATAACCGGAAGTATTGACGGACGCACCACCATCAAGGGACTGAAAGCTACCCTGAACAATGTGCTGACCTGCTTCTCTCCCATCTCCAAGGGGCGGGACGTACTGATGCCAGGCAGTACAAAGGAGATCGATATTCTGATCGCCACTGACTGTATCTCCGAGGGCCAGAACTTGCAGGACTGCGATTATCTGGTCAACTATGACATCCACTGGAACCCAGTGCGTATTATCCAGCGGTTCGGACGCATTGACCGCATCGGCAGCAGAAACAAGGTGATCCAGCTGGTGAATTTCTGGCCGGATATGACGCTGGACGAATACATCAACCTGAAATCCCGTGTGGAGACCCGGATGAAAATTTCCGTTATGACCTCCACCGGTGATGACGATTTGATCAACCCGGAAGAAAAAGGAGATCTGGAATACCGCAAGCAGCAGTTGAAACGGCTCCAGGAGGAAGTGGTGGATATGGAGGATATGTCCACCGGCATCTCCATCATGGACCTGGGGCTGAACGAGTTCCGGCTGGATTTGCTGGACTACATCAAGACCCACGGCGACCTGGCGAAAAAACCAAAGGGGCTTCATGCCGTCGTACCTGCAACCGAAGAAAACCCGGAGGGCGTGATCTTTGTCCTACGGAATATCAACAACAGCGTCAATATCGACAATCAGAACCGCATCCATCCTTTTTACATGGTCTATATCAGCTTAGACGGCGAGGTGGTCTGCGACTACCTGAACCCGAAGAAGCTGCTGGACACCATTCGACTGCTGTGCCGGGGCAAGTCGGAACCGCTCATGCCGCTGTGCGCAAAATTCAACGTGGAAACGGATGATGGCAGGAACATGAAGGATGTGTCGCAGCTTCTTTCCGACGCGATCAACTCTATTATGGATGTGAAGGAAGAAAGCGACATTGACAGTCTGTTCTCCGCTGGTGGCACTTCTGCGCTGATGAATGCGGTATCCGGGCTGGATGATTTTGAACTGATCTGCTTCCTAGCGGTCAAATAAGGAGGTTCGTCCATGCTTGGTCTGCCTAAAAGCACCGAATTTAACCGGCGCATCCCAAAGCAGAAGTTTTACGAAAACCTTACCATTTCCTCAGCGCTGAAGCGTATCTTTGTGGAACAGATCAGGGTGATTTGGTGGCGGAACAAGATTGCTCCCGCCACAATGAACCTTGCCGCCGGGGAGGCAGTTACGGAAATCGAGGTGTTCGAGGTCTGCCTGTCCGCGCCCCAGCTGGACGAGGCTGTTCTGCGGCAGATTGACAAGGAGATACCCTACCATATCCTGTTTTTGCTGGAGTATGAGGGCAAATATCAGGCGTGGACGGCCTATAAAGAGGCGGCGGGCAGCGGATCAAACGCGTTCAAGATTGGGACCTACTACCATACCGATTGGATGGAGGAATCCGCCCTGCCCCTTAAATTGGACGGCCTGAATACCGATAAAGTATATGAAAACTTTGTTCGGCAGATTGCCGGGGAAACCCTTTCCGGGGCAGACGAAACGCTGAAAGAGTCCGTGGAGCGGGACAAACGCAGACAGGAACTGCAAAAGCAGATTGCAATCCTGCAAGTGAAGGTGCGTCGGGAAAAGCAGCTGAATAAGCAGGTGCAGTTGAATGCTGAATTGAAACGATTGAAAAAAGAGTTGGAGGAATTGTGATGGACTTTTCAGATTATATCAATATAGCTGCCATTATTTTAGCCCCCATTGTTTCTGTGATTATCGGGCAAAAATTGCAGGATAGGGCAAGAAAACGTGATGACAAAATGCAGATTTTCAAAATTTTGATGGCGAGTCGAATTTATGGCTGGACAAATGCAAGTGTCGAGGCGTTGAATCTAATCGAAGTTGTGTTCGCAAAGGATAAAAAAGTCATTGCGCAGTGGAAAAAATATTATGATGTTCTTTCTGTTGAAAAACCCGATGCGGCTCAGCGTGAAAAGATGATAAAGGAAAGAGAGACTTTGTTAGAAGTCATAGCTGTTTCGTTGGGATATAAGGATAATGTCACATTAAGAACCATACAAAATTCTTATCAGCCCGTTGGATTAGCTGATATGCTGAAAAAGCAGGAGCGATATCAAGATAATCAACTTGAGCTTATGGAAAGATTCATGTCTTTAATTCCAAAAACTAACACGGAGGAAGGACAAAATGGACAAGCTGAAAATGGAAACCCCTGACCTGTCTCAAGCCAACATCGAAAAACTTGCCGCTCTGTTCCCCGCCTGCGTGACCGAGGCCCAGGGCGAGGACGGCAAGCTGAAAAAGGCGGTCAACTTTGACCTGTTGCGGCAACTGCTGTCTGATGTGGTACTGAAGGGCGACGAGGCCTATGAGTTCACCTGGGTGGGCAAAAAGGCCGCTATCGTGGAGGCCAACCGGCCCATTCGCAAGACCCTGCGGCCCTGTCCGGCGGAGAGCGTGGACTGGGACACCACCGAAAACCTCTATATTGAGGGCGACAACCTGGAAGTGCTGAAACTCTTGCAGGAGAGCTATCTGGGCAAGGTGAAGATGATTTACATTGACCCGCCCTACAATACCGGAAATGACTTCATCTATCGGGACGATTTTGCCATGAGCGGCGAGGAATACAGCGAAGAGAGCGGTCAGGTGGACGAGAACGGCGACCGGTTGTTTAAAAATACCGACAGCAACGGACGGTTTCATTCCGATTGGTGCAGTATGATTTATTCCCGGTTGATGTTGGCGAGAAATTTGTTGAGTGATGATGGAGTTATCGCCATTTCTATTGATGACAATGAAATAGATAATTTAAGTGAAATATGCAATGAAGTTTTTGGCGAAGAAAACTTTATTGCGAAAATTGTTGTGCAAAATAATCCGAGAGGTCGTCAATCGGACCGCTTTGTTGCCACTGTACATGAATATCTCTTGTGCTATGCAAGAAAATCGGCATTATGCGCAATTAACGGAATGCCACTAACTGATGAGCAAAAGGCAGAGTATTGCCATTCTGATGAGATAGGAGCATATAGGTTGCTTGGCCTCCGTCAAAGAGGTGTAGCATCATTACGAGAAGATAGGCCTGATATGTTCTTCCCCATATATGTAAATCCTCAAACAAATGAGATTTCTCTCAATGAACAGGAAGGATGGATTTCTGTATTCCCTCAAAAATCGGATGGAAGAGATGGAAGGTGGATGTGGGGAAAGCAAAAATGCTCGGCTGATATTTTGCGATTGGTTCCACGCTTGATTGAACGCAGAAATGAATTTGATATTTTTGTGAAAGATTACTTGGTAAGAGAATCTGGACAACGCACACGGAAGTATAAGTCTATCTGGGATGATAAGTCCATTAACAACCAGGTCGGCACTCAAGAGGTGAAAAAATTGTTGGAGGGCGACTATATGTCGTTCCCAAAATCAAGGGCGTACATCCAAATGATTTGCCAAATGCTCGTTTCGGCTTCTGAAATAGTTCTCGACTTCTTCTCCGGCTCCGCTACTACCGCCCACGCCGTGATGCAGTTGAACGCCGAGGACGGAGGGCATCGCAAATTCATTATGGTGCAGTTGCCCGAACCCTGTGACGAAAAGAGCGAGGCATACAAGGCGGGATACCAAAACATTTGCGAAATCGGCAAAGAGCGCATCCGCCAGGCCGCAAAGAAAATCGCCGCCGACAACCCCGGCAAGCCCTTTGACGGCGGCTTCCGTGTGTTCAAGCTGGACGACACCAACATGACCGATGTGTACTACTCCGCCGGGGAGTATGGACAAAATATGCTTGACCAGCTGGTGAGCAACATCAAGCCTGACCGCACCGACTTGGACCTGCTGTTTGGCTGTCTGCTGGAGTGGGGCCTGCCCCTATCCATGCCCTACACATCCGAAAAAATTGAGGACTGCACCGTCCACACCTACAACGACGGCGACCTGATTGCCTGCTTTGACGAGAATATCCCCGACACCGTTATCAAGGAGATCGCCAAGCGTCAGCCCCTCCGGGCGGTGTTCCGGGACAGCAGCTTTGCCGACAGCCCCGCCAAGATCAATGTGGGCGAGATTTTCAAAATGCTGGCTCCGGATACCAGGGTGAAGGTTTTGTAATTGGTCAGAAGTGTCTGACTGATTAAAAATCCGAAGCAGTGTTTCGGAAAATAGCAGGCGGAGGATAGTCAGGCCCTTGGAACATCGGCAGATGGAGCAAAAGTCCCTGATGCCCTCAGCCAAGGGAAGGTGATTTGATGAGCACTGATTTTATCGTTTATGAAGCGAAAGCGTTCTATAATGCGTACATAGGTTTGGAACAGCTGAACCGAGAAGTTGAAGACAAAATGTTGCTGTGGATTCCTATGCTTGTCAATGGAGCGTTTTCTATTGAAATTACTCTCAAAGCAATCCTCTTTAAGAGAGGCATTGAATATGGCAAAGAGCACAATTTGCTCATTCTGTTTGAAATGCTGCCAAAATCAATTCAAGATGAAATCTGGAGTCATTTGGCTGAAAAAGCACCAGAATATGCAGATCCAAAGCGCCGAACAGATGAACTTATTCTCATTTCCAATGCATTTGTTGACTACCGTTATGTTTTTGAAGGTAAAGTTGTTCCAGCTTTTGATATGCGTTTCCTTTCTGCGTTTGCTAATGCGGCAATTTGTACTATGTTTTCTCTTGGGTATAATTTGTTTTTGATTCCCTGCACAAGCGAAAAAACGGATCAGGAAATTGACAGCATGATTGAAAGCAATAGAGCAGAATCTATTCAAGCAATACAAGCTCACATTGAGAAAAAAAGGAGGTGAATGTTCATGCGACTTCAATACCGACACCAGAAATTCCAGGCCGACGCGGCCAGGGCCGTTGTGGATGTCTTTGCCGGACAGCCCTATCTGACCCCCACCTATATGATGGACCGAGGCAGCGGCAACTATCAGATCGGTGTCAATGAAGAACGGGACTTCACCGGATTCAGCAACCAGAGGATCGTGCCGGAGCTGTCCGACCAGCGGATTCTGGAGCAGCTGAACAAAATCCAGCGCGCCAACCAGATCAAGCCGTCGGACAAGCTGGAGGGACGGGCCAACGGCTACAACCTCACCATTGAGATGGAGACCGGTGTGGGCAAGACCTACACCTACATCAAGACCATGTTCGAGCTGAACAAGCACTACGGCTGGAGCAAATTTATTGTTGTCGTTCCCAGCGTAGCTATCCGAGAGGGCGTGTATAAGTCCTTTGAGATGACCCAGGAGCATTTTGCCGAGGAATATGGGAAGAAGATACGCTTTTTTATATACAACTCCGCCCAACTGACGGAGATCGACCGCTTTGCGTCGGACAGCTCCATCAATGTGATGATTATCAATTCCCAGGCGTTCAATGCAAAAGGCAAGGATGCCCGCCGGATTTACATGAAGCTGGATGAATTTCGTTCCCGCCGGCCCATTGATATTATCGCTAAAACTAACCCAATTTTGATCATTGACGAGCCCCAGTCGGTGGAGGGCAAACAGACCAGAGAACGGTTGAAGGAATTCCACCCGCTTCTGACCCTGCGCTACTCCGCCACCCACAAAAGCGACAGCATCTACAATATGGTGTTCCGTCTGGATGCTATGGAGGCTTACAACCGGCGGCTGGTCAAGAAGATTGCCGTAAAGGGTATCACCGAAAGCGGCAGCACCGCTACCGACAGCTACCTCTATCTGGAAAGCATCAATCTCTCCAAAAGCGACCCCACCGCCACCTTGCAGTTCGAGGTAAAGATGGCCAGTGGAGCTCCAAAGAAAAAGAGCCGCATCGTCAAAATTGGAGACAACCTTTACGACTACTCCGGCGGACTGGAGGAATACAGAAACGGATTTGTGGTCAAGCAGATCGACGGGCGGGACGACTCGGTGGAGTTTGTCAACGGCATCAAAATTTTTGCCGGAGATGTGATTGGAGCAGTAGACGAAGATCAGCTGCGGCGCATCCAGATACGGGAAACCATCCTCTCCCACATCCAGCGGGAGCGCCAGCTATTTTACAAGGGCATCAAAGTCCTCTCGCTGTTCTTCATTGACGAAGTGGCAAACTACCGGGAATATGATGCGGCTGGCCAGCCAGTCAACGGAAAATATGCCGCCATATTTGAGGAGGAGTACGAGGACATTATTGGAAGTATGCAGCTTGCCATTGGCGACGATGAGTATCTCAGGTACTTGCAGGCTATCTCAGCATCAAAGACCCACGCCGGTTATTTTTCGGTGGACGGCAAAGGCAAAATGGTCAACTCCAAGGTTGGCCGTAAAGAAACGACCTCTGATGATGTGAGTGCCTATGAGCTGATTATGAAGAACAAGGAGTTGCTGTTGGACCGCGACCCGGTTCGCTCCCCGGTGCGGTTCATCTTCTCCCACTCCGCCCTGCGGGAGGGCTGGGACAACCCGAATGTATTCCAGATCTGCACCTTGAAGCAAAGCGGCAGCGATGTCCGCAAGCGGCAGGAGGTGGGGCGCGGCCTGCGCCTGTGCGTCAACCAGAACGGCGAGCGAATGGATACCAATGTCCTTGGCAACGATGTGCATAACATCAACATTCTCACTGTCATTGCCAGTGAAAGCTACGACTCTTTCGCCAAGGGGCTGCAAACGGAGATGGCCGAAGCGGTCGCCGACCGTCCCCGCGCTGTAACAGTGGAATTGTTCGTCGGTAAGGTTATCAAAGACGAGCATGGCAATGAGCAGGTCATCGACCAAGCCACGTCCTCCGCCATCCACTTCGATATGATCGTCAATGGTTATATCGACCGCAAGGGCGCACTGACTGACAAATATTATGAAGATAAGGCAAACGGTGAACTCAAAGTAGCGGAAGAAGTCGCAGGCTCCGCCGCCTCAGTGCTTGCGATCATTGATTCCATTTATGACGAGCGCAGTATGCAGCCGGAAAACGCCCGCAGCAACAATGTAGAGCTGCAGGTGGATGAGGACAAATTGGCTATGCCGGAATTTAAGGCACTGTGGTCAAAAATCAACGCCAAATCTGTCTATATTGTAGATTTTGATACGGAGGAACTGATCCAAAAAGCTATTGCCGCCTTGGACAGCAAGTTGCGCGTCTCCAGAATTCACTTTCAGGTAGAGACCGGGGCAATGACGGCAATCCAATCCAAAGAAGAACTGCTTTCCGGTGCATCCTTTGTGAAAGAAGAATCCGCCAGCTACAGTGTGACTATGACGGCAAATTCCAATGTGAAGTATGATTTGATTGGAAAGCTGGTTGATGAAACCGGGCTGACCCGCAAAGCCCTTGTTGCCATTCTAAAGGGCATCCAGTCTACTGTATTCAGTCAGTTTAAGGATAACCCGGAGGAGTTTATCGTCAAAGCCGCAGCTCTCATCAACGACGAGAAAGCAACAGCGGTTATTGAGCATATCACCTATGATGTTCTGGATGACCACTATGGCGCAGATGTCTTTACCGATCCGACAATCAAAGGCAGGCTTGGATTCAACGCAATGAAAGCAAAAAAACATCTGTATGACCATATCGTTTATGACTCCACCGGAGAACGGGATTTTGCCGCCGAACTTGATACGAATACTAATGTGGCGGTCTATGTGAAGCTGCCGGACGGGTTTTATATCGCAACGCCGGTGGGCCATTATAACCCGGACTGGGCCATTGCTTTCTATGAGGGAAGTGTCAAACACATTTACTTTGTGGCGGAAACAAAAGGCTCTATGCGTTCTATGCAATTGCGGTTGATTGAGCAATCCAAAATCCACTGCGCAAGAGAACACTTCAAAGCCATTTCCGGCGATGGAGTAGTTTACGATGTGGTGGATAGCTACAGAACTCTGCTGGAAAAGGTTATGCGGTGACAGTTTCGCTACTTCGCGAGCAGTGCATTTGTTCCCACAAATGCTCAAAATGGACTTCCAGCGGTCACGCTGGAAGTCCATTTTTGCTCGTTGGGGCCGTACCCCAAACCCTGTGAACAGCCCCGTTGCCGGGGCTGGCTGCGCGTTCGTTTCACGAACGCTATTGTTCCTGCGACCCAGGAAAAGACGGAGCCTGCGCGCCCCTACAAAGTGGAAAAGCGGCAATCCCAATTCTCGCCACCATCATCGGATTGCGGCAAGACAGGTAAGGGATTGTCCGGACAATTCCCAAATCTCGTCCAGACGCTTCTGCAAATCCTCAATGTCCGCAGCATAGATGCTCCCGGTTTCGTTCGCCCGCTTAGCGTACTGGTTCAGATTATCGGAGCATCGCCGGAGCATGACAGTAAGCTGGCGCACATCCTGCAAGTCCAGCCTGATGCAGATTCCGTCCAGCGCCATCTTGCGGACATAGGCACTCATATTCAGAACGCCAGCGTCCTCCATTTTGAGTTTTATCCGCTCCTTGTCCTCCGGCGAGATGCGGATCTTCAATTCTTCGGTCCGTTTGCTCATTGCTTTTGAGTTCCTCCCCTCGCAAATCAAATCAGCTAATTTTGATTTTCAGCATCGTGCCGCAAATCAGGTTTTCAAAAAATGGCCGGACACAGGAGGCCAATCCCCATGTCCGGCGCATATTTCATATTTCCGTTACAGTTAGTGGTGGTGTTCAATTTGACCACCACCAGCAGTCGTAATGGTCTTGAGTTTTATTCCGTGATTTTGTTACGATTAAGGCAAGTGATCAATTTGGACACTTGCCTTATCCGTAACGCTCTGGCGATACGCCCGCTGGCGGCAGGCATTGGAGCAGTAGACCGCATCCGACCGCTTGGGGGTGAAGGTTTTTCCGCATCCTTTGCAGACCCGGTTCTGTCGTTTTTCCAGCCGCCGCTGTTTCAAATCTTTCTGATAGCCCCGATTCCCGCACAGATGGTAATAGCAATATTTCTTGGTTTCAATCAACGTGTAGAAATCCCGTCCACAGCCCTTACAGACGATTTTCCGTACAATGGAATTTGGTCTTATCCCGGCGAGTTTTTCTTCATACCATTGCTTCAGCGTTTCCTGATTTTCGTATTCCCAATCACAGTTCCACATAGGATTTTCCCTTCCTCCCATGAAACAGGGCGGGCCCAAAATATCTGACCCGCCCCATCCCATGTTTATACGGTTTCTGCTCCCTGCTCCTCGGCCCGCTTCTGCCGATACCGCATTTTGCTGTGCGCTTTCCTCTGGCAAGCCTCACAGCAGTATTTCACATCGTTCCTGGTCGTGGTGAACGCTTTCCCGCAGTTTCCGCAGACACATTCACGCATCCTGCCTGCCGCTGCCTCCTGCCGGTAGAATTTCGCCCGGCAGTTCGGGCCACAGAACAGAGTGTTCGACCTCGTGGATTCAAATTCTTCCCCACAACATTTGCAGATCAACTTGAACGGCTGGCCGACAGCGTGTTCGCCGGCCTTGATCTTCTGATAGCGTTCCCGGCTCTTGACCCGATGCCGGTGCAGGGAAGCCTGTCGCTTTTCTTCCTCCGGCGTCAACTCCGGTGCCGGGAGATTGAACCGTCCGATGAATTTCAGATAAATGTCTACTTGTTGTGTCCTGTCGCCGTCTACCTTTTCCGGGGCGTGGACGATGATCTTCTCGATGAACTCGTTTATCATGAGCGTAGTCAGTTCCGAGAAATCGGTGTACTTCTTCGCCAGGACGAGGAACCGTTCCACATTGGCGGTGTCCTGCTCGAAGCTGTCCAGCGCCGATTCCGCCTCCATGACGGATTGGCGGAGCGCCGTTTGCTCCTGCTCGTACCCGGCAAGGAGGGTGTCGAAGCGGTCTTCGCCAATACGCCCCACCGCATAGGATTCGTACAGCTTCTTAATGATGGCGTCCAGTTCCTCGCAGCGCCGCCTGTCCTTGTTCAGCTTGCGCTTCAGGTCTTTCGCCGCCTGCGCCTGCCGGACTTCGGATGCCGCCCGCACCTTCTGGATAAACTCGGCCTCGTTGGAGATAGCATAGGTGCTGGCGGAGCGGATCGTTTCCAGAATCAGCGTCCGCAGGGCCTTGGTGGAGATGTGGTGATTACTGCAAGCGGATGTCTTTCTTTGTCCCGCGAGTTTATACGAGGAACACTCATAGGCATCCGACGGATATGGCTTCGTCTCTCTGCCCCGTGTCCGCTGGTTATACATCTTTGCCCCGCAGTCGGCGCAGTAGACCAGCCCGGTCAGGGGATTGGCCTCGCCCATCGTGTCTATGCGGCGTGGTGTCCCCCGCAGCTTCTGCACAAGCTCCCATGTGGCGCGGTCAATGATGGCCTCGTGTGTGTTTTCAAAAATCAGCCAGTCCTCCGGGGCATGATAAACCGGCTGTTTATCTTTGTAGGATTCCTTATGGGAGCGGAAATTGACTGTATGCCCCATATACTCCGGCTTGGACAATATCTTTCCTACGATAAAGTCGCTCCATGCGTAGGGACGGTCTATGCTTTCTCTGCTTTTCCAGACACCCCGGCCATGTCTGGCCAGGTAAGCTGCCGGGGACTCAACCTGGTCCCGATACAAGATGTTCGCAATATCGCTCAGGCCGTGTCCCTCGATAGCTAACTGATAAATCCGCCGGACAACAGCGGCGGCCTCCTCGTCGATCAGCCAGTGGTATTTGTCGTTGGGGTCTTTCTTGTAGCCGTAGATGGCGCAGTTGGTGGTGGGCTTGCCGGACTCGCCCTTGACCCGGATAGCGGTTCGCTGCTTGCGGCTCAGGTCCCTCAAATACCATTCCGACATGATGTTGACAAACGGCGCAAACTCGCTGGAACTGGGGTCGGCACTGTCGATGCTGTTGCCGATGGCGATGAAGCGCACCCCAAATTTGCGAAAGAGAACCTCCGTGTAAAATCCTGTCTGAAGGTAATCTCTGCCGATTCTGCTCATGTCCTTGGTGAGTACCAGAGCCACTTTCCCGGCCTCAATATCGGCCACCAGCCGTTTCCATGCCGGACGGTCGAAGTTGCCGCCCGACCATCCGTCATCAGTATAATGGACGATATTGGAGAAGCTGTACTGGGCAGCGTAGCCCTCCAGGTATTTTTTCTGATTCACAATCGAATTACTGTCCCCGGCGGATTCATCGTCACGAGAGAGTCTCTCATATAAAGCCGTGATCTTTTCCTCAGTCTGTCTTGCGCTCATGACGCGCTCCTTTCAGACTGTCGGCTCATTTGTGGTGCATCCATCATACCACGTTCTTCGCCGTTTTGCAGCCCCTCATTTCGGATCATCCGCAAAATTTTTTCCTCCATCGTCTCGCCGCTGTTGTCGGAAAAGACCACCTTCACCTTGTAGGTGGTGGAGCCGATACGCCGGATCATATACTGGCAGTTTTGGTTTTCGTTGTTTTTCGTCATGGTGTCCTTTCTCATATCATCGAAACTCAAAAACAGAAATTTCTGATATGGGAAGCCGTTTCCCCGAAGCAGTTCCTGGCAGGCATATCCCTTTGCTGGTGCTGTGCCGTTGTGTCTCACCCTCGGTACGCTCGCTTTCGGTCATGGCATACTTTTCCGGCGTGATAGCTGCTCGGACGGTCATTCAGTTGTCGTTTTCGCCACCTTTCTGTTTCTGGATTTTGGGTTATGTATGAGAAAGGAAAAGCAGATACAAAAAACCGCCCACGGATTTTTCCGCAGTCGGCTATGTATCTGCCAAATGAAATATGTGTATTATATAGACATCAGATATTCAGTTCAAATATGGACTCATTATAATTCAAACGCCTGTTCCTGTCAAGCCCTGCCGAAGAAAATTTTTGAGGGAGGCGGCGGACAGGCAGTCAGCGATGGTACAAATGCAAAGGAAAAACTCCCGCAAGGTCCCGCCCATAGGGGGGGAGCCTTGCGGAAGCCTGTACGCTTTTGCGATGGTGCAAATGCCGGGTAAAAGTCATGCATAAATCAGTTCACACTTGATGCTTTCCTCAGCGCGGTTTACAATGCTGTTCATTGCCCTGACCCATTCCCACTGTGACTGGTGCTTCAATTCCTCGGTCACACCCTCGGCGGCGGCCATCTGTCTGATGATGAGCCGATAGCGGTCCTGCGCCTGCTCGTCCAGGTCGGCAAGGTAGTTGTGCAGCTTGCCCGTCAAAATCAGATGGTTGAGCAGAAGCGGATTCGTTTCCTCCAGGTACGCCCGGTGCATCCGCCCCCACTTCCCGATGGGGCGGTCATCATCCTCCGGCAGTCCGATAGCCGGGATGTAGTAGTCCCCGGCAAGGACATACAAGGCCATTCGTCTCGTCATGTATCCTCGGTTCCAGTTTGTCCATAGTGTTTTCCTCCGTCATTTCAGATGTTTTCGGTAGCGGCTACCGATAATGCGATACGGGTCTTTATCTCCTTTCCTACGACCGCAAGTCCTATTCACCACAAATGAGCCGCAGTCATATGTATTTGGTGGCAGAAACCACCCTCTACATAGTAACTCTCAGCGCATGATGCTTAGGCAGTATGCCGCAGAGCATGGGCTGACCGTTGTAGACGAGTACATTGACGACGGATGGAGTGGGACAAATTTTGTTGAGGTAAGATAACGTAACCTTTTTTGCAGAGGGCGTTATCTTACCTCTTTTTGATGTATGTTAGATAGCATAACTCTTTACGTCGGCTCCTATCTGTCTGAAATAGGAGATACTTTCGGTAGGCTTGTCGCCTGTATCAACTCTGCCGACAAAGCTATAAAAGATTTCGATTTTGCGGGTGTTCGTTTCCTTATCCAGTTCGTGAATAAGAATACGGTCAATAAATTCATGGACGTTTTCGTAGGTCAGTTCGGTAATGGCGGTGTACTTGCGTACCAGTGCGACAAACCTTTTCACGTCCGTGCTGCGCCCGGTGGCGTTGTCGATTTCCTGTGACAGCTCCGCAATCCTCCGGGTCAGCGTCTTTTTTTCTTCATCATAGCCGGAAGTCAGAAAAGCAAACTGTTCATCTGAAAGTTTCCCTAAAGCGTTGTCCTCGTAGAGCTTGCGGAATAAGATGTTCAGCTCGTTCATACGGTTCTGTGCCTTGTCAAGCTCTTTCCGCTGCTGTGTCAGCGTCTTTTGTACTGCCTTTGCGCTGCACTCGTTGGCGGTTTCGATAAACTCCTGTTCATGCTCTTTCACATAAGACGTTACGCGCTGCAAGTCTGCAAGGACAAGTTCTTTCAATACGCTTTTGCGGATATAATGTGTAGTGCAGAGCATATCATTTCTTGCCCGGTTGCGGTAGTTGCCGCAAGTGTAGGCGTGTTTCCGTTCAAGCGTCCCGGCTCCGCGTACTGCATACATTTTATAGCCGCAGTCCCCGCAAAAGAGAAGCCCGGAAAACAGGTCGATTTCATCAACCTTTGTCGGGCGGTGCCGGGTGGCAATCCGCTTCTGTGCAAGTTCAAAGGTTTCTTCATCAATCAAAGGTTCGTGAGTGTTGGGGAAGAAATACCTTTTTTCCTCCGGGTTCTTTTTCGTCTTTTTCGACTTATAAGATACCTTGTAGGTTTTCCCGGTTATGGTATGCCCTAAATACTCTTTCCTTGTCAGAATGTCGTACAGCGTCTTATCCGGCCAGTTGTACCATGCGTTGAGCTGTGGGCGGGGGTGGCGGTTGCTTCCTGTTCTGCGGTAGCGCAGTTCCCCGACGGTCAGTATTTCATTGTCCCGTAGCCAGTTCTGGATTTCACACATACGGTCGCCCCGTACATACATTGCAAAAATCTGTTTTACGACGTGCGCCGTTTCCGGGTCGGGTATCAGATGATTGCGGTTATCCGGGTCGATAAGGTAGCCGTAAGGGGCTTCGCCGTTGACGCGCTCGCCTTTCTGCGCCTTTGCCTGTTTGACAGCCCGGATTTTCTTTGAAGTGTCGCGGGCGTAAAACTCGTTGAACCAGTTCCGCAGAGGGGTAAACTCGTTATCTTCCCTCGCTGTGTCTACACCGTCGTTAATGGCAATGTAGCGCACTTCGTATTCTGGAAAGATAATTTCTATCAGTTCGCCGGTTTTCAGATAATTACGTCCCAGACGGGAAAGGTCTTTTGTTATGACGGTTGCCACGTTCCCGGCTTCAACCTCATGCAGCATGGCTTGAAGCCCCTCGCGCTCAAAGCTCACGCCGGAAAATCCGTCGTCTACAAAAAAGCGCGTGTTGAAAAAGTGGTGTTCGTCAGCATACTTTTGTAAAATCAGCTTTTGGTTCTGTATGCTCTCGCTTTCCCCGGCCTGCATATCTTCCTGGCTCAATCTGCAATATAAAGCGGTAATCTTGTCTGTCTGTAACATTTTGTCCTCCTTTCCGACGACAGACAAGCATGGTATTTGTACTGTCTATATTATACCACATACCGCTGCCTGTGTCATGTATAAAATGTGAAGAAACGCCCTATTTCCGGGCGTTTGCGGGGTTCAGCTCCATGTCTTTGCGAATGAGCTTTTTTATCTTTTTATCCAGTGTGTCCGTTGCGCGTTCACTTGCGGACGAACATACAAGGTAAGTAACTTTTCCGATTTTATGCTCCGTTGTGGTAACGGGCGTTTGGTTTTGCGTCAAAGAAAATCCCCCTTTCTTTCGCAAACATATAATACAGTCTATGAATAGCAGCAAGTCCACTATTCAATAAAACAAAGGCTTTAATCGGACGGTTATTAGATAGTGTCTACACAAGGTAGAGGAATTGTGATAGAATGGAAGCATCAAAAAAGACAGGAGAGGAAAAGATGGATGCTTCCTATCACAGACACGACATAAGCGATCAAGTGTGGTCG